>CAVFIJ010000136.1:0-12338 GCA_963622405.1 Bacteroidaceae bacterium
ATATAAGAGTATATAAACAAATAGAAGAAAATAATAAAATATATTATGAAAAAGCAACAGATGAGGAATATTTATTTGTCTTATCAAAATGTGCTTAAGTACCTTTAAATGGTACTTTTTATTATAATTAATGAAATTTATTTATAGATACATGTTATAATCATTTTAGGTGATTACTATGAAAACATATATTAAAGGTAATTATAGACAAAGTATTTTTTCGTCTGAAAAAGGTTATGTTATTGGTCTTTTTAAAGTAAAAGAAACTAATAGTAACGCATTTGAAGCAGGGAAAACTTTAACTTTTACAGGTTATTTTCATGAACTTAATACAGAAGATACTTATATCTTTTATGGCGAAGAAAAAGAACACCCAAGATATGGTATGCAGTTTAATGTAGATGAATACGAAATAGTTAAACCCACAGATAAAGAAGGTATTATAACATTTTTGTCAAGTGATCTTTTTCCAGGAGTAGGTGAAATGCTTGCTAAAAAAATAGTTGATGTAATAGGTGAAAATGCTATTCAAGATATTTTAAATGACAAAAGCTGTTTATATTTAGTTCCTAAATTATCACAGAAGAAAGCCGATAAAATTTATGAAATATTAAAGCAACATGAAGAAAGCAGTTCTACTATTGTATATTTAACTGATATTGGTTTTAGTCTTAAAGAAGCATTACTTATTTATAATGAATATAAGTCAGTTACTTTAAATGTAATAGATTTAAATATTTATAAAATAACCTTTGATATATCTGAAATAAGTTTTTCTAAAGTAGATAATATTGCTAAAAACATTGGAATTTTAAAAGATGATAAAAGAAGAATAAAAGCCCATATTTTAAATATAATAAATATACTTGTATTTAAAACAGGTGATACTTATGTTAAAAAAGATACAATTATTAATAACATAGGTAATCTTTTGGGTTTTGCTTTAGATAATTATGATGATTATTTTAAAGAATTAGAAGAAGAAGGGAAAATAATTAAATATGAAGATAATTATTATCTTTATGATATGTGGAAGGCTGAAGAGAATATTGTAGAAAGATTATATGCCCTTGCAAGTAAAAAAACTATTACAAATAAAAAAATAGATAATTTAATAAATATAATGGAATCTAGTGATTCTATTAATTACAATGATAAACAACGCCGTGCTATAAAAAAAGCCTTAGAAAATAATATAATAATCATTACAGGTGGACCTGGAACAGGGAAGACAACTATAATAAAAGCTATTACTGAAATTTATAAAAAATTAAATAATTTAAGTTTTGAACAAATGATAAATTCAGTTGCTTTGCTCGCACCAACTGGAAGAGCAAGCAAAAGAATGAGTGAAAGTACTGGTTATTCTGCATCAACTATTCATAGATTTTTAAAATGGGATAAAGATAGCGATAGTTTTATGGTTAATGAAAATAATCCATCTAGAGTAAAACTTGTTATAGTAGATGAAGTAAGTATGATAGACCTTGTTCTTTTTGATAATTTGCTTAAAGGTCTTATGAGAAATGTCAAACTTGTACTTGTTGGTGATCATAACCAGTTACCTTCAGTTGGACCAGGTACTGTTTTAAAAGATTTAATAAAAAGTGATACTATAGAGACAATATACTTAGACTTATTATATAGACAAAGTGAAGATAGTTATATATTAAAACTTGCTGAAGAAGTAAAAAACAATGAATTATCTTCAAACTTTTTAGAGCCTAAAAATGATTACATGTTTTTAAAATGTTCTTCTTCATCTATTAGAGCTAATTTAAGTAAAATATGCATGCAAATAGTTAATAAAGGTTATGATTATAAAAGGCTTCAGCTTCTTGCTCCTATGTATAAAGGAGAAAACGGAATAGATATTTTAAATATGGATTTACAAAAGATTTTTAATCCTCCAAGCAGAGATAAAAATGAAATAAAGTATGGAAATATAATATATAGAGAAAATGATAAAGTATTACAACTTGTAAATATGCCTGATGATAATGTTTTTAATGGAGATGTAGGTATTATAAAATATATAAAAAATGATAAAAATAAAATAGAACTTTATATTGATTTTGATGGTAATACTATAAAATATACTCCTAAAGATTTTAATAGTATAAAACATGCTTTTATAATAAGTATTCATAAAAGCCAAGGTAGTGAATTTGAAATGATAATAATGCCTATTTGTAATTCTTATAAACGTATGCTTTATAGAAAACTTATATATACAGGTGTTACAAGAGCTAAAAATAAACTTATTTTAATCGGTGAACCAGAAGCATTTGCTTTAAGTGTACAAAATAATAATGAACATCAGAGACAAAGTTTACTTTTAGAAAAACTAAAAATTAAATTTCATGTATAAACTATTAATTTTAGGTTATATTATTATTGTATGCATACCATCCATTTTCTAGCAAGAGGTGATATAGTGAATATGATTAAAGATATGGCTTTTATGGCAATGGGTGCGGCAGTAATGGCTGCATATCAAAAGTATAAAAAACCCATTTGTGAAGCTGTAAGTAAAGTTATGAATGAAGAAAAAGAAATGGTTAAAAAAACCATAGAAAATGTGATGTAACAGATACTAAAGGTATCTGTTTTTGTATATAAAAATTTAGTTTGTTAATAATATAAAAGGTGATTAACTTTGAAAACAATATTAGTAACAGGTGCTAGAAGTGGAATAATTAATAAGGTAATAAATAAATTAATTGATAATTATTATATATATTTAACAGTGCATAGGGAAAGTGAACTTAAAGTAGTAAAAGAAAAATATAAAAATATAAAAAATATAAAATGCTTAAAACTTGATGTAACAAATCCTATAGATATAAATAAAGTAAAAGATTTAAACATAGATATTTTTATTAGTAATGCCGCTATTGGAGAAAGTGGCTCTATATTAAATATGGATATAAATAGAATTAAGGAAAATTTTGAGGTAAATGTATTTAGTAATTTTAATTTAACTCAAATTATTTTAAAAAATATGATTCAAAAAAACAAAGGAAAGGTAATAATAATTTCTTCTCTTGCGGGCAAAGTACCTATACCTTTTTTAGGGTCATATTGTGCCACTAAAGCTAGTATAACAAAACTTTCTGAATGTCTTTATATGGAAATGAAAATTTTAAATTCAAATATAAACATCTCTATAATTGAGCCAGGGTTTTATGCAACAGGATTTAATAAATTAATTATGGATAATAAATATGACGAAGAGTCATTTATAGAATTTTTTAACAAACAAATTAAATTAATTAAAACTAGTGAAAATATTTGTTTAAAATTACTTGAGAAAAAGAAGTTTGATAGTATTGTAAATAAAATTATAAAGTGCGTAAATGCCAAAAAGCCACATCTTTATTATAGAGCACCATTTATGCAAAAAGCATTTGCAAAACTATATTTAATTTTAAAGTAAATGTAAATGATAAGAATTTTAAAGAAACTACTATTCTAAAAGTAAAAGAAATTCAATTTTAAAAATGTTATTTACAATGAGAATTAAGAATAAAGAAAAAAATAAAGTAATCCTATTGTAATTTTAAAAATAATTTGGTACAATTAATACGTTGTTTGGCGAGATAGCTCAGCTGGCTAGAGCGTTCGGTTCATACCCGAAAGGTCGAGGGTTCGATCCCCCCTCTCGCTACCATTATGTATTTAAAGGTCCTTATTTGGACTTTTTATATAATATGGCCTGTTGGTGAAGTGGCTTAACACATTGCCCTCTCAAGGCAACATTCACGGATTCGAATTCCGTACAGGCTACCATAAAAAATTAAAAGTCTTACTTCAAGACTTTTTATTTTTGCACTAATATATTTTCTTTTTCTATAATAGTACATAACTTTTCCAATATGTCGTTTATTTTAGTAAACCTTTCTTTTGAAATTTCAAAAGTATAATAAACATCTTCTGCAAAAGCTTTCTTAACAACTTTATTTTCAAGCAAATTATCAATAACTTTATTGTTATTATAAGCAAACTTTATAGTTATTAAATAACCTTCACAAAGAGTAATAATATTAGATATATCTATTACTTCCTTTACAGCAGTACTATAAGCCCTAATTAAACCTCCAGATCCTAATTTAACACCTCCAAAATATCTAATAACAATACACAATATATGATTTAAATTATTTTTTTTAAGAATATTTAAGATAGGCATTCCTGCAGTTCCTGAGGGCTCACCATCATCATTATATTTACTATAGTTGTCAATTATATATGCTGTGCAGTAATGTGTAGCATTCTTATATTTATCTTTATAATAGGTTAGTTTATATGTAATATCTTCTATATTATTCACAGGACATAAAATACTTATGAATTTTGATTTATTAACTACATATGTATTTATATAATCATTATCAACTGAATTCATAAAATCACCGATTTAATTATAGTTAAAAGCCTAAAAAAAAGCAACAAACTTTGTATATGTTTTATATTTAAACATATTATTTATTGGTGATAAAAATTGAAAAAATATAAAATATATGTTTATGCTATTTGTAAAAATGAAGAGAAGTTTGCTAAAAGATGGGTAGATAGTATGAAAGAAGCAGATGGTATATATGTTTTAGATACTGGTTCTACAGATAATACAGTAAAAATACTTAAAGAAAATAGTGTTAATGTAAATATAAAAGAAATAACACCTTGGCGTTTTGATATAGCTCGAAACGAATCTTTAAAGATGGTTCCTAAAGATGCTGATATATGTGTATGTACAGATTTAGATGAAGTATTTGAAAAAGGGTGGAGGAGTAAACTTGAGGAAATATGGAACAAAGATATAACTAGATTAAAATATAATTATAATTGGAGCTTTGATAAATATGGCAATCCTGCTGTAAACTTTTATAACGAAAAAATTCATAAAAGAGAAGGTTATAAATGGCAGCACCCTGTTCATGAAGTTTTAACTAGCACTAAAGCAGAAAATATAATAACTACTGATGAAATAACTTTAAATCATTATCCTGACCCATTAAAATCAAGGGAATCTTATCTTTCTTTATTAGAGCTTTCGGTAAAAGAAGATGGTGAAGATGACCGTAATATGCACTATTTAGGAAGAGAGTATATGTTTCATGAAAATTATGAAAAAGCTATAGAAACTTTAAAAAAACATCTTTTACTAAAAAAGGCTACATGGAAAGATGAAAGGGCAGCGTCTATGCGTTTTATAGCACGTTGTTATAAATATCAAAACAAAATAAAAGAAGCACGCATATGGTATCAAAAAGCTATTAATGAAGCTCCATATTTAAGAGAAGGGTTTACAGAACAAGCTTTCTTAGAATATCAAAATAAAGACTATAATAAAGCCATAGAACTTATTAATTCTGCTCTTAATATAACTTTAAAATATAAAAATTATATAACAGAACCATACTGCTATGATGGCAGTCTTTATGATTTATTATCAATATGTTTATATGAAAATAAAAGAATAAAAGAAGCTTTATTTTATACTAATATGGCTTTAGAATACGCTAAAGATGATAAAAGGTTAATAAATAATAAAGAATTCTTTGAATACCTTTTAAAACATAAATAGTAAAGTTTTATACTTGAATTGATATTAATTTTTTAGCATAATTAAAAAAAGAAATACTAGAGAGACAACTCTAGTTTTACTTTTGACTATAATAAAAAAAATATTATATTTTTAGCACTTCTTTGTTGACAGTGCTAAAAATGTGTGATACAATTAATCTGCATTACCTAGAAAGGGCAATAAAAGAGGTGATGAAAATGCTAAGCCAAAGACAAGAAGAATTATTAAAGTTAATCGTTGAAAACTACATAGCTGAAGCTAAACCTGTTAGTTCTAAAGCATTATGTGAAACAATGAACTGCTCAAGCGCAACTGTTCGTAGTGAAATGGCTGCTTTAGAAAACTTTGGCCTGCTTTTAAAAACACACACATCATCAGGTAGAGTTCCAAGTGATAAAGGTTATAGGTACTATGTTGATAATATTATGAAACCAAAGGAATTAACTGGCGAAGATATGTTAAAACTTCAAACTATATTTTCTAATAATAATTTAGTTTTAAGTGATGTCATAATAAAAAGTATGGAAATAGTATCAGAGATAACCAATTATACAGCTGTTGTTTTAGGACCATCTTCTGCTTATAATAAAGTTGCTAAAGTAGAAGTAGTACCAACTGGTGAAAATCATTTTACAACTTTAATTATTACTGATAAAGGGCATGTTGAAAATAGAAACATGATTTTGGATGAAAATGTAAGTGTAGAAGATATTAAACAAACTGTTGAACTTATTAATAAATTAATTGTTGGAACAGTTTTATCTGAAGTTAGTAAAGTATTAGAATATGAAGTTAAACCTATAATTGGTAATTATGTTAAACAACATGAAACTTTATATAATGCTTTCTATAATGCATTTAATGATTTTGTTTCAAAACCAGATATTAAGGTAAGTGGAACTACTAAACTTTTAAGTGAACCAGAATTTGATGATGCTCATCGTATACGTGAGATATTAGGAAAATTTGAAAATGAAAACATAATTAAAAATATCAAAGAAACAGAAGAAGGTATAAACGTTTATATAGGTAATGAAAATATGATAGATGATGATATTTCTGTCATAAAAACATATTATACTAAAGATGGTGATGAGGGAACAATCGCAATTATTGGTCCAAAACGTATGCAATATGATAAAGCAGAAGCCCTTTTAAAATACATCAAAGATAATATATAGGAGGCGTGTATGAAAGAAGAAAATAAAGAAAAAGTTAAAACTAAAGAAGAAAAAAAAGCACATAAGAAACAAGAAAAAAAAGAAAATAAATTTGAAATTAGAATAAAAGAATTAGAAGAGGCATTACTTAGAAAAGATGCAGACCTTATTAACTATCGTAAAAGAAAAGATGAAGAAACTGGAAGAATGCTTAAATATGCAAATGAAGATATTGCTAAAGATTTAATTGGAATAGTAGATAACTTTGAAAGGGCTATTTCAATGGATGATAATGATCTATCAGATGAGTTATCAAAATTTTTAGAAGGATTTAAAATGATTTACTGCCATCTAGCAGACCTTCTAAATAAGTATGAAATTAAGCCAATAGATGGTACAAGCGTACCATTTGATCCTAATTTTCATCAAGCTGTTTTAACTGAAAAAATAGAAGATGTTGAAGCAGGTGTAGTTATTGAAGTCCTTCAAAAAGGATATTTACTTAAAGATAAAGTTATAAGACCTGCGATGGTAAAGGTCTCAGAATAAGAAAGGAATTGATAATATGAGTAAAATAATAGGAATAGATTTAGGAACAACAAATAGTTGTGTATGTGTATATGAAGGTGGCGAAGCTAAAGTTATAGCTAATGCTGAAGGTAATAGAACAACTCCTTCAGTTGTAGCCTTTAAAAATGGAGAGATTATTGTTGGTACAGCAGCTAAAAACCAAATAGTTACTAATCCAGATACAATCTCATCTATTAAAAGATTAATGGGAACTAAAGAAAAAGTAAAAGCTGGTGGTAAAGAATATACTCCAGAAGAAATTAGTGCCATGATATTAGGTGATCTTAAAAAGACAGCTGAAAGTTATTTAGGAGAGACTGTAAGCAAAGCTGTTATTACAGTACCTGCATATTTCAATGATGCTGAAAGACAAGCAACTAAAAATGCAGGTAAGATAGCGGGTCTTGAAGTAGAAAGAATAATTAATGAACCAACTGCTGCGGCATTAGCTTATGGTCTTGATAAACAAGATAAAACAGAACAAATATTAGTTTATGATTTAGGTGGAGGAACATTTGATGTATCTATCCTAGAAATTGGTGATGGTGTATTTGAAGTTAAATCAACAAGTGGTAATAATAGACTTGGTGGAGATGACTTTGATAAAAAGATTATTGATTATCTAGTAAGTGAATTTAAAAAAGAAAATGGTATAGATTTAACTTCTGATAAAATGGCAATGCAAAGATTAAAAGATGCTGCTGAAAAAGCTAAAAAAGACTTAAGTGGTGTAAGTACTACAAATATTTCATTACCATTCTTATCACAAGGTGAAAATGGACCACTTCATTTAGATTTATCATTATCTAGAGCTAAATTTGAAGAGTTAACAAGTGATTTATTAGATTCTACTAAAGAACCAATTAGAAAGGCTTTAAAAGATGCTAACCTTACTAAAGATGATATTGATAAAGTATTATTAGTAGGTGGTTCTACTAGAATGCCAAAGGTTGTAGAACTTATTAAAAATGAACTTGGTAAAGAAGCATCTAAGAATGTAAATCCAGATGAAGTTGTCGCAATGGGTGCGGCTATACAAGGTGGAGTTTTAACTGGAGATGTTAATGATATAGTACTTCTTGATGTAACACCTTTATCACTAGGTATAGAAACACTTGGAGGAGTTTGTACTGTTCTTATTCCAAGAAATACAACAATTCCAACAAGTAAATCTCAAGTATTTTCAACTGCGGCAGATAATCAACCAGCTGTAGATATTCATGTTTTACAAGGTGAAAGACCAATGGCTGCTGATAATAAAACATTAGGTAATTTCCAATTAACAGGAATTGCCCCAGCACCTAGAGGAATACCACAAATTGAAGTAAGTTTTAATATAGATGCTAATGGTATTGTAAATGTTAAAGCTAAAGATAAAGGAACTGGTAAAGAACAATCTATTACTATTACTTCATCAGGTGCTTTATCAGATGAAGATATCGATAAAATGGTTAAAGAAGCAGAAGCTAATAAAGAGGCCGATGAAAAACGTAAAAATGCTGCTGATACTAAAAATGAAGCTGAACAAACAATATTTATGACTGAAAAAGCTATTAAAGACTTAGGCGATAAAGTAGATAAAAAAGATAAAGAAAAAGCCGAAAAAGAAATTAAAGAACTTAAAGATGCTTTAACAAAAGATGATATTGATGATATTAAAAAGAAAACTGAAAAATTAAACGAATCTGCTATGGCACTTGGTGCAAAACTTTATGAACAAGCAAATGCTGAAAATGCAAGTAGTGATGAAAATAAAGATGATAATATCAAAGACGCTGAATATGAAGAAAAATAAAAATAGAAGTTCTAGTAACCTAGAACTTCTATCCCTATAATCGAAAGGAATAAATAAATGGATAATAAACTAAGAGAAGAAATAGATGATAAATATAAATGGGATTTAAGTACCATATATAGTAGTACTAAAGAATTAGAAGAAGACTATAATAAAATAAAAGAGGATATAAAAAAGTTGAAAAAGCAAAGTAAAACATTTTGCCTTTCTGGCGAGAATTTATATAATTATTTAAAACTAGATGATAGTCTTACAATTATTTTAGAAAAAATGTATACATATACATCACATAATTATGATACTAATCTTTCTAATAACAAAAATCAAATGTATAAAGAAAAAATAGAAGATCTTTTTGATGAATATAGTAATATAACTAGTTTTGAAGTGCCTACTATTTTAGAAAATGAAGATAAAATAGATTTGTTTTATAAAGAATGTCCTAAATTAAAAGAAGAATATTCATTTCTATTAGAAACTATTTTAAGATATAAACCTCATACTTTAACTAAAGATAAGGAAGAAGTTATTGCGGCTTTGTATCCTGCTATTTCAAATACTAAAGATATTGCTAGTATGCTTACATCTTCTGATTTAAATTTTGGTACTATAAAAGATGAAAATGGCAAAGAAGTATCTCTTACAGATACTAATTATCCATTCTTTTTAGAAAGTAAAGATAGAAGAGTAAGAAAAGATGCTTTTTATACTCTATATAAAACCTATAAACAGTTTAATAATACATTTGCCTTATCACTTTCAAAAGCAATATCTAAAAGAGTAGCTATTGCTAAATTAAGAAATTATGAAGATGCCTTATCATCTGCTTTGTATGCTGATAATGTACCTAAAAAAGTTTATAATAATTTAGTTAAAATAATAAGTGATAACTTAGAACCATTATATGATTATTATAGAGTAAAACAAAAATTACTTGGTATAGATGATGCTCATATGTATGATATTTATGCTGAAGTAGTAAAAAAACCTAATACTAAATATACTTTTGATAAAGCTAAAGAACTTGTACTAGAATCTTTAAGTATATTAGGTGAAGATTATATAAAGAATTTAAATAAAGCCTTTACCGAAAAGTGGATAGATATTTATCCAAATAAAGGAAAAAGAGGTGGGGCCTATTCTGGTGGTAGTTATTTAACAAATCCATTTGTTTTATTAAATTTTAATGGAACATATAGAGATATATCTACACTGGCTCATGAACTTGGTCATTCTATGCATACATATTATAGTAATCAAAATAATCCTTATCAATATGCAGACTATAAAATTTTTGTTGCTGAAGTTGCGTCTCAAGTTAATGAATTATTACTTGATAATTATATGTTAAATAAAGTAGAAACTAAAGAAGAAAAACTTGATATATTAAATCAAATTTTAGATTTGTTTAGAGGCTCTATTTATAGACAAACTATGTTTTCAGAGTTTGAAGAGAATATAACTAAAGAAAAAGAAAATGGTGAAGTCTTAACAGCAGATAAGATGAATAATATATATTATAATCTAGTAAAAAAATACTTTGGTGATAGCGTTATTATAGATGAAGAAATAAAATATGAATGGTGCCGTATTCCTCATTTCTATTATAATTTCTATGTTTATAAATATTCAGTAGGTCTTGCCGCTGCGGCATATATAGTAAATAGAATTATAAATAAAGAAGAGGGTGCTGTTGCTGATTATTTAGCCTTCTTAAAAACAGGCGGTAGTGATTATCCATTAAATGAACTTAAAGTAGCGGGTGTTTCCTTAGAAGACCCTATAGTAATAGAAAGTGCTATAGATACTTTTAAAAAATATTTAGAAAAATTTAAAGAATTAGTAAGGTAGTGATGAAATGAATAAAAAAGATTATTATGAAGTCCTTGGTGTAGATAAAAATGCTAGTAGTGCAGAGATAAAAAGTGCTTTTAGAAAACTAGCAAAAAAATATCATCCAGATGTTTCTAAAGAACCTGATGCTGAAGAAAAATTTAAAGAAGCACAGGAAGCTTATGCTGTATTATCAGATGAAAATAAAAGAAAACAGTATGATCAGTTTGGACACTCAGCGTTTGACAATAATGGAGCAGGCTTTGATTATTCTAACTTTGATTTTTCAGACATATTTAGTGATTTATTTGGAGGAGGCTTTGGAAATTTTGGCTTTGGTGGCTTTGGAGGTAGTACTCAAAGAAAAACCAAAGGCAAAGATGTTTTAATAAAAATAGACTTAGATTTTATGGATGCTGCCTTCGGTATTAAAAAAGTTATTACTTTAGATATAAATGATAGATGCTCTAAATGTGATGGAGAGGGTGGCTTTGATTCTGTAACTTGTGATAAATGTCATGGTTCAGGTACTGTTACTATGCAGCAGCAAACTATACTTGGAGCCTTTATGACTAAAACTACTTGTGATAAATGTTCTGGAACAGGTAAAACTTTTAAAAGAGAATGTTCAAATTGCCATGGTACAGGAACTAAAAAAGTAACTAAAGATTTAGAAGTTAAAGTACCTGCTGGAGTAGATACCGGAAATCAACTTAGAATCGCAGGTAAAGGAGAAGCTGGCTTAAATGGTGGCCCAAATGGAGATGTATATTTAGAATTTTATGTAAAAGATCATCCTATCTTTAAAAGAGATGGTAGTGATATTTATTTAAAGCTTCCTCTTACTATAACTGAAGCTACTTTAGGTGCTAAAAAGAAAGTTCCAACCCTTTATGGTAATATTACTTTAACTGTACCAGCAGGTTCAGAAAGTGGAGAAAAACATCGTTTAAGAGGAAAAGGCATAGAAAATATAAATTCCTTTGGTAAAGGGGATATGTATGTTGTATTAGATGTAAAAACCCCTAAAAAGTTATCAAGAGAACAAAAAAAATTATTAGAACAATTAGCTAAAACTTCTTTAGATGATGATAATGATTTTAGAAAGATAGAAAAATATTTATAATTATGTATAATATTTTACAAAAAAATAAAGTATTCAAAAAAATATATTTTGATACTTTATTTTTTTATGATATAATGTGTTTGTATATAAAAAATATTAAGGAGTGTATTTCATGAATAGATGGTTTAAATATATATGTTTTATATTTGTTCCGTTTGTATCTTTATTTGTATTTAATATGGATGTAAATGCTGAAGATACCTGTAGTTGTTATTATACTTTTACAGAAACTTTGGAAAATGGCTACACAGTTTATTATTATAA
>CAVFIJ010000137.1:0-4372 GCA_963622405.1 Bacteroidaceae bacterium
CTATTGGAGAGTGAACAAATGATAAAATATGACTTTAAAACATATACAAAAAATTATTATACAAAAAATGAATATAATGAAATAATGTTTAGAAAAAATGAAATTATGAATAAATTAAAAAACAGTAATATGAATGGTTGGACAAAAAAAATAGATAATCAAACAGTTAACAAAATTAAAGAAACAGCAAATTTTATAAATAAAAATTTTGATTGCTTAGTAGTAATAGGCATAGGTGGTTCCTTCTTAGGAAGTTTTGCTGTTGATAAATTGCTTAGTAAGTATTTTTGTGATAAAAAATTTGAAATAATATATGCTGGCACATCACTTTCAAGTGAATATTTAAATGAATTAATAAATTATTTAAAAAATAAAAACTATTGTATTAATGTTATAAGCAAGAGTGCCAATACTATGGAAACCAATATAACCTATAAATTGTTAAAGAATGAACTAAAAAGAAGATATAATGATAAGGAAATAAAAAAACGTATCATAATAACAACTGATAAAGAAAAAGGACAGCTAAGGAAAGAAGTAAATGAAATGGGATATACATCATTTATAATTCCAGATAATATTGGAGGAAGATTTTCATTTATAACTCCAGCCCACTTATTGCCACTAGCAACCAATTACAATATTGATGAAATAATTAATGGATATTATCAAGGAGAAAAATTATTAGATATAGCCTATGAATATGCTGCTGTAAGATATTTGTTATATAAACATGGAAAAGTTGTTGAAAATTTTGCGGTTACCGAAGAAAAAATGATTTATTTTTCAGAATGGATAAAACAAGTATTTGGTGAAACAGAAGGAAAAAACGAAAGCGGTATACTGCCATTTTCCACAGTGTTCACAAGGGATCTTCATTCTCTAGGACAATTTATTCAGGAAGGAAACAAAATATTGTTTGAAACATTTATAAAAGTTAAAAAAACAGATAATTTTATTAAATATAATGACAAGACTTTGTCTACAGTTAATAATCTTGTTATTAACTCTGTAATAAAAGCTCATTCCAAAGGAAATGTTCCATGTCTTGAAATAGAAATAGAAGAGTTAACTGAAAAAAATATAGGACTTCTTATTTATTTTTTTCAACTTTCTGCTAGTTTTTCAGGTTATTTATTTGGAGTAGAACCTTTCAACCAGCCTGGAGTAGAAATTTATAAAAAGGAAGTTAGAAAAACCTTGAATAACTAAAACATAACCTTAAATATTACAATTACCATAGTGAATTGACGAAGAAGAAATTCAAAATTTGTCATATTGCATATATTAAAACAATGAGAGACGAAATTGCTAAATTGGAAGAAGCAAATGCTGAAAAAAAGGAATTACTAAATAAAGCGATTACATTAGAAAAAGAAGAAGTATTAAAACAAAGCCTTATGCTAGATAATGAATTAATTGAATTAGTTGGTGGAACTAATCAAGAACAGTCTAAAAATAATACTGAGACAATAAAAAACAAACAATATATTAAATAGTTTAGTTAATAGTAAAATAATAAAAAAATATAAAGATTTTATATGTTTAATTACAAACAAGATAGATAATTGAGAAATAAATAAACAAAAAAATGCCATTTTTACTTAATGGCATTTTTTATTGTAAATTTATCACTATCTATATCTATGATAATATTATCACCAAATTTAATATTGTCCTCAATAATTTCCTTTGCAATTAATGTTTCAATATTTTTACTTACAAACCTTTTAATAGGTCTTGCACCATATCTTTCATCAAAAGATTTATCCACCACATATTTTTTTGCTTTATCAGTTAGTATAATATTAATATGTTTATCACTTAATCTATTTTGTACTTCTAAAATAATTTTATCAAGTATTTGATAAATAACATCAATAGATAGAGAATTAAAACTTATAATTTCATCAATCCTATTTAAAAATTCTGGTTTAAAAGTTTTATGCAACTCTGCTTCAATGAGCTCATCTTTATTATTACTATTTTCAAGTATATATTCGCTTCCTAAATTAGAAGTCATAATAATAATAGTATTCTTAAAATCAACAGTTCTACCTTGAGAATCAGTAATATGGCCATCATCAAGTATCTGCAGCAAAATATTGAAAACATCCTTATGAGCTTTTTCGATTTCATCAAAAAGAACAATACTATATGGATTTCTTCTAACAGCCTCAGTTAACTGTCCTCCATCATCATAACCTACATATCCAGGAGGAGAACCAACAAGCCTTGAAACAGAATGACTTTCCATGTATTCACTCATATCAATTCTTATCATATGTCTTTCATCATCAAAAAGTTCATAAGCAAGAGATCTGGCTATTTCTGTCTTTCCAACCCCAGTAGGACCTAAAAATATAAAAGAACCAATAGGCCTGTTAGGGTCTTTAATTCCTGCTCGTGCCCTAATAATTGCATCACTAACTAAATGAATTGCCTCATCTTGTCCTTTAACTCGTAATTTTAAATTATCTTCAAGATGAACTAGTTTTTCCTTTTCTCCTCCTGCAAGCTTACTAACAGGTATATTAGTCCATTTAGAGACAATACTAGCAATTGATTCACTATCTACAGTATCACTTAAAATACCTTTTTTATTTTCACTTTTAAGTTGTTCCAATTCTTTAATTAAAGATGGAATTTGACCGTGTCTAAGTCTAGCTGCAGTCTCTAAATCATAATTAGATTCGGCTTGTTCTAATTTAATATTAGCCTTTTCAATTTCCTCCTTTTTTTCTTTAATTTTATTACTAATCTTTTTTTCTTCTTCCCAGCTTGAACGTAAGATATTTTCTTTTTCTTTTAATTTCGCAAGTTTATTGTTAATCTCTAATACCCTATTTTTAGAAATATCATCCTTTTCTTTTTTAATAGCTTCTTTTTCCACCTCTAAACGCATAATATCACGAGTAAGTTTATCTAAATTAGTGGGCACAGATTCCATTTGTACCTTTATAGTAGCACATGCCTCATCAACTAAATCAATAGCCTTATCTGGTAAAAATCTATCAGTAATATATCTGTCAGATAAAGTAGATGCCGCAACTAAAGCATTATCTTTAATAGTAACGCCATGATATGTTTCAAATCTAGTTTTAAGGCCTCTTAAAATAGTAATAGTATCTAATACAGTAGGTTCTTTAACTTGTATTTTCTGAAATCTTCTCTCTAATGCACCATCTTTTTCAATATATTTTCTATATTCATTTAATGTAGTCGCACCAATACAATGTATCTCTCCTCTTGCAAGCATAGGCTTAAGCATATTTCCAGCATCCATTGCACCCTCAGCACCTGCTCCAACAATCATATGTATTTCATCAATAAACATAATAATGGAACCGTCTGATTCTTTAATTTCTTTTAAAACAGCCTTAAGTCTATCTTCAAACTCTCCACGGTATTTAGCACCCGCAATTAAAGCCCCCATGTCAAGTTCCCATACAGTTTTATCTTTTAAACTATCAGGAACATCTCCTTTAATAATTCTGGCTGCAAGTCCCTCGACAATAGCAGTTTTACCAACACCAGGTTCTCCTATTAAAACGGGATTATTCTTCGTCTTTCTAGATAAAATTCTAGTAATACTCCTTATCTCTTCATCACGTCCAATAACAGGATCAATTTTCCCATCACGTGCACTTTCAGTAATATTTCTTCCATATTTTTCAAGCGGATTTTGTAAATTTTTTTCATAACCTTCAGGATTCATAATATTCCTCCTTCCTTACCAATATAATAATACACCACTTTTTAGCACTTGTCAACCAAGAGTGCTAAAAAAGATAAATTTGACAAAAAAAAATTTAAGTGTATAATATCAACAGGTTTAAGGAAAATACTATTCAAAAAAGTTTTTTTGATTGTATATATTTTAAACAAAGTGAGGGATGAAGTATATAATGGAAACAATGCAACATTTAATAAGAAATGAAAAAGAAAAAAAAGAAAAAGAGTACAAGCGTATAAAAAAAGCTCATGAATTTTATATAGGACACAAATGTCTAATTGAGAAATTTTTAAAGGGGCATTTAATTGAACGCATTGCTGTAAAGACCGGAAGTGAAGGTCATAAACTAGATTTAATGAAAATGATTAGATGTGCAAAAATGTTTGATGGAGAAACACATCTAGAAATTTTAGAACATGATAATAAACTTTTAGGCTTTTATCATAGTGAGTTGCCTAATATAGTTTCAATATTAACTAATGATATTGAATTTAACGAAGAAGACGAAAACAATTTAAATCTAATAATTTATTTGGTTGATTACCATGATTTGGTAAAAAATTCACAAATTAACTTTAGTAAATTAGGGGAATTTTCACACAATGAATTTCGCAAATTGGTAGAAACATTACATCC
>CAVFIJ010000138.1:0-2949 GCA_963622405.1 Bacteroidaceae bacterium
TCTGAAGTCTTAAAGACTAAATTACTATCTTGTTTTCTTTTTTTTTGTTTTGAATTTTCTTTTTTAGAGTTTTCATTGTTTTTTAATTTCATTACTTTTGATAATTTATCTAATTTTTTTTGCGTTTCTTTTTCTATTTTTGCCATGTTACATCTTCCCTCTTTTTATATAAAAATAGTATAACATAAAAATAGAATACAATGTATCCTATTTTAAATTATTTAATTCATTTTTTATTTCTTCATAACTGTCAAAGGCATTTACTATTTTGGAGTTCTCAATTTTAACAAGGGTTGTTCCACTAACTTTAAAGTCTGAAATATCTTCTACATAGTAGTTGTCTTCTTTAGCTTTATATACTTTATTAAATGAATCTGTTAAATTTGCTTTATAAATAGTAGGAGCATTTTCACTGCTTTCTATTGATGTGATTAACTGTTCATATTCCTCTATTCTTTTGTCATCGTCTTTGCTTTCTTCTATTAGTACATAATAAGTGCCACCTTTATTCAGCATTGTCCCTATCATTATGTTTTCATATTGGATTTCTGTTTTTTCTTTTGTTTCTTCTGTACTTTCTTTACTATCTTTTACCTCATCAGCCTGTTTGGTCGCAACCATTGTTACTATATATATTGCAGCCATGATTATGGTAATTATGATTATTATTTTTATTAATCTTACAAAATCATTGCTGTCATTATTTATTTCTGGCTTTTTTGTTTTAATAGGTTCACTTTTTTTAGAAACAGGTTTTTTATTTGTTTTTGTTACAGTAGCCTTTTTTTGGCCTGCAACCTTTTTTTCATTAGCAGTTGTTCCGGCTAGTTTCTTTTTTGTTGTTTTCGAAGTAGTTTCATTCTTTTTATTCTTTGTATCTGTTTTTTTTGTACTCATTTTTCATCACCTGCGTTTAATTATAGCACAATTCAGTTAAAAGTAAAAGAAATTATTCATCTTATTCAATAGATAAAACCAGTATCTTTATTTAGATACTGGCATGGTTGCTAGCGAGCTTGCGACTGACACTAGTTCTTCATCACTCATTTTTTCAGATACTACATAATATTCTAAGCCATTAGATGTCCAAGTAATCATATTATCAGAGACTGCAGCGACACCGGTTGCTATTTGATAAGGTTCACCATAAACTGATTCTATTACAAGTTTATCAGATGTACTTGCTGTTTGTTTTATAAACATAAATGGGCTATCTCCTTCAAATGTCATAATTACTCTTTCTCCATCATCCAAAAAGACGGTTTCTGTATTTGTTAATTTGGTATTTTCAGGTATGTACATAGGAAATATACTTTCATCTATTTCACTAACTTCTTTGGTACTTTCTTCTTCTTTAGATACATCCATGTTATTTTCAAGTTCAAAGTTTTTATTCTTAAGAGAAGGATTCCATTTTACTTTAGTAAATGTCATTTTTATTAAAATATCATTATTTTCATTCATTACTTCAACTTTGCATGGTTTTAAATCTTTTGTAAAATAAATTTTTTGTTTAACCAAATCTGTATTGTTAGGATAATTGGCTGCGAGAGTATAAATATAATGGTTTTTTGTTTCTTTATATGTTTTTTCACTATCGTTTTGAATATCACTTAAAAGTGTTTGAAGTAGATAACTTTGAGAGTTGTTGTAAGGCCAGTCACTTTGAAATTTGAAACTTTTATTTAAAGATGGTGTTAATACATATACGCCATTTTTGTTTTTTAATATTATTTGTTTATGGTTGTTTGTTTGATTAGTTAATGATACTCTAAAATTATCATCTTTTTTATAATCTGCTTCTACTTTATATTTATAGACATCATCATTACTTGTTATTTCTAAATTTCCCTCTATTTGATAGCTTTTTAGTTTATTTATTTTTTTCTCTAAATCCTTTTCTAAATTTTTACTACTATAGTTTCCACATCCTACTAGGATTATACATATACTAAATAGTAATAATATTTTTTTCATTTTTCACCTCATGTTCTGTTTAATTATATGGGTGAATTTTTTAAATATTCGTGAATATTTTAATTTTTTTTGTTCATTATAATAATAGTTTATGAGAGGAGAGAATATATGGAAGTTTTACAGAAAATTTGTTTAGTTATTACAATTATTGGGGCGATTAATTGGGGACTTATAGGACTTTTTGATTTTAATCTTGTAAATACACTTTTTGGCAATGGGACTTTATCTAAAGTTATTTATACTTTAGTTGGTATTACAGGTCTTATCAATATTGGTATTTTGTTTAGACATATAGATGAAAATTAAAAGCTATCATTCTTTGATAGCTTTTTCTATTTTATTATAATTAGAGCCAGTTAATATGCTTGATATACCATCAATTACTAATATTAGTCCTAATGCTCTTATCAATAAGACGGTTGCAGTAAATGGGTTTATGATTAAAACAATGCCTAATATAAATACAATAATAGATGCGATTAATACCTGATACCATGCTTCACAGTTATATTTTTTTAGGGTAAATGATGATTGCATTTTACAAAATGATTCTATTACTAGTAATAGTCCCATTATTAAAGGTATTAAGGAAGCAAATATTATTGGGTTAAATACTATAAATAGACCTAATGATATAAATATTACAGATAATATTAAAAATGATACTCCGAGTGATCCATATGTTTCTGAACAAAAATATGCATAAATAGCAAGGCCTGCCATTATTAGGCAGAAAGAACCAATTATATAACAAATAATAGTATTTATAAATTCTGGGAATATAAGCATAATTAAACCTATAACAATATAAAAGCCCGCCATCATAAATAAAGTGGTCTTTATTTCTTTTACAAACTTCATAGTCAGCCTCCTATCTTTTTATATTTATATATTATCTTTTTTTTATGTTTGTGTCAAGGCAAACAAACGTTAGATATGAGGTATGAAACAAAAAATAAAAAGGCTTTAGCC
>CAVFIJ010000139.1:0-2051 GCA_963622405.1 Bacteroidaceae bacterium
ACTGGTAAAACACCTACAGTTAAAATGAATAGTTATACATATGGTGGTAGTGTTTCTAAGCCATCTATTACATATTCTGATAATTATAATAATATTGTTTACTATTATAGTACTGATAAAGAAAACTGGGTAAATTTTGATAAAGTTTCAGATAGTAAATATTTAAAACCTGACACTTATTATATGCGTGCTAGTTATGGCGATAGTTATACTTCTATTATTTCTTTTCAGGTATTTAAAGCAACTTTAACTTTAAATTTAACTATGAATGATTATACTTATGGAGAAGAACTAGGTGCACTAAATGTAAGCTCTGAGGATGCTAATGTGTCTGATTTTGAAATAACATATTATTATAGTGCTTATTCTAATTTTAAAGATGCAAAAATATGGAATAAAAATGAAATGACTAGCACTTCTTTACAGGCAGGTACTTATTATATATATGCTAAAAGTAATGCAAATGATTATTATAAATCTTCAGCTAGTTCTAAAGTAAAATTTAAAGTTCTTAAGCAAGACAGTAAAAATATAACTATTACTAAAAAAGAATATACATATGACGGAAAAAAACATATACCATATTTAGATAATGAAACAAGTGCATCAATTATTTATGAATATTATAAAGATAGTAGCTGCACAGAAAAATTAAATGATGAGCCTATAGATGTTGGAAGTTATTCTGTAATAGCACGCTTAGATCCAAATGATAAAAATCATACTATATCAAACGGAGATGAATGTATTAAAGATGCTATTGCTATTAATAAACGAAAAATAGTTGCAGTTTGTGATGATGAAAATAATAAATTTACTTATGATGGTTCTACTCATAAAGCAGGTATAACATTTTATGCAATAAATGATGAGGGAAAAAACGTTCCAATAGAAAATATAATTAAAAATGAAAAAGTTAACTTTAATATAACCGGTCAAATAAATGTTGGCAATTATACATCTTCTGCAACTATAGCTAGTGTAGATAATGGTAAAATAAGTAATTATGAGCTTGAAAATATTGAATGTCCTTTTTCTATTACTAAGGCTGATGTTAGTATAAAAACTGATCTTACTTCTGATGACGATAATTATGAAATTAATATTGTTTATGGTAAAAGTGGTGAATTCTGTGTTAATGTAGATGCTGCTTATAAAGTTTATGGTAAATTAAAAATAGTAACTACAAATGGAGTAACTGCAACTTTTGATGATGGAAGCACAGAAACAGATGCTAACAATGAATCTAACTACTTAATAAAATATAAAGCAAACGGTTATCCAGAAGATGGTAAAGCAACTATTACAATTTCATTTACAGTGAATAACACTTATAATAATAATTACAATAATGCATCTAAAGAAATTCAAATTAATATTAATGATCAAACATCTCCTGTAATTACTTTTGATAAAGATGGTAGTAATAATAATACTATTTATGGAGGAAGTGATATTGCTGTTAATATAGTGGATAATGAAAGTGGTTTTTCTAAAGGTAATCAAACTCTTTATTATGCTTTTAGTAAAGATAATAAAACATCTCCTTTTTTAGAAACAAAAGAAGTGGGGACTCAAAAAGAAGTTAAGGAGTTAGAAGTAGGAGATTATGTTGAGATGAGCCCTGAAAGTGATTCTTTTGAGATAGATGGAACTTATACTGGCTCTGATAGTAAAATATCTATTACACCAAACGAACTTAATTTATGGAAAGTTATAAAAATAAATGATGATGGTTCAGTCGATATGGTATCTCAGTATGTTTCAGAAGATTATATTACATTTGCTGGTAAAAATGGATACTATAATTATGTTGGTTATTTAAACTTAATCTCTAAACAATATGAAAATAGTATTTATACTAATGATTCAAGGCATTTTGGTTATTATGCTCAAAATGAGTTTTGTATAGATGATGAATCTTGCGTTGAAGATGCTGATTATATGAATGATGTTCAAAAGTTAGAAGGTAATTTAAAAGGAACAGATATAAAAGGAGAAAGTTGTTACTGGCTCGCAGCACGTACACCTGATTATAAAATTGCTTATGT
>CAVFIJ010000140.1:0-7960 GCA_963622405.1 Bacteroidaceae bacterium
CATATAACCCATATTTATGTAATACCTTTACATTTTTAAAATTTAATGAATTATATTTATTATTATTCATTATGTTTTTTAAGAATGTTCCATAGTAGCTATCTTGTTTAATGATATTGTAGGCTTTAAGTAAGTATTTATTTGTATCTTCTGCGGTTTGGTAACTATACTTATCTTTTGAAGATAGAATTACTTTACCACCTAAACTTTGACCATATTTTTTTAGATTATCAAGACCAATATAGTCTATTAGCATAAAGTGAGCTGAGTTATCTGAATATTTAATGGCATAGTATATTAAGTCTTTTAGACTAATATTTTCTGTCAATTTTTTTGTTTTGAGCCCTTCGCTTGATGATTTTATATAATTTTTTGTGTATTTTATGGTTTCTTTGTTTAAATCTATTTGACCTTTTATAGCATTTTCTATTAGGTATAAAGCATCTACTAGTTTTATGAGTGATGCTCCATAATATATTTTGTTTGAGGTATATTCATAGCTGAAGCCTGTTATGATGTCTTCATATTTTATAGATAAATTATAGTTGTTTTCTTTTATGAAGTTATTTAGTTCTTCTTTTTTGTCTTTTATTTCTTTGTTTTCTGTTACTTTTTTATCTAGGATGCATCTATTATATATTAAGGTATCATTTACATCAGCTCGAACAGATATATTAAAAATAAACGACGTGGTTATAATTAATATAATATACTTCATGTAATCACCATTTTATTATATTTTTATATAACAAAAAGGTACCTTTAAATGGATATAAGGGTACCTTCTAGTATAGAATATAGATATGTTTTAGCTTTTTTTCCGGTAAGAGATTCTATGTAATTTTGATATCCTTTTAGTTGTTTTTTATATGCTTCATCAATGGTGTTTTTTAGTTTATAATCAATTATTGCATAGTAATCTTTATATTCTATAAGTAAGTCTATAAATCCGTGGTATTCTTTTTCTTCATATGTATAAATAAATTCATATTCTTTATATAGTTTTAATGAGTTATTTAATATTCCGGTATTTATAAATGTTTGTATTATGTTTTTATTAAATTCTGACATATTTGTATAATCAGGATTTAATAGATTGGTATTTTCAAATAGTGAATGTAGTTCTAAGCCTAAATCTATATTCTTTCTATCTTCCTTAGTATATAAAGTATGTTCATTTTTAGAGAATCTTGCTTTTTCTATTGGGGCAGATGTGTTTTGATATTCCTTTATAATGAGTTTTTCTGTGTTATTTGATGGCTTTTGTAATGTGATATTTTTTTTATAATTATAATCTTTGGTAAGTTTTAGATTTTCTACATTTACTTCCTTTATGTATTTGGTTAAAGATGGGTAGACTGAATTTAATATATCTATAAATGATATATAGGTTAGTCTTGTTTCATCATCAATTATTCCATTTTCTTTATAGGCTAGAACATTTTCTTTTAATGAAGTTACTAGTATTATTTTTTCTCTTGCCCTTGTTAGTGCAACATAGAATAATCTTAGCTTTTCTGAAATTTCTTCATGGATATATTTTTGTTTTGCTAGTTTTTTGAAGATGGTTGTACGAATTCCATTATCAATATATGGAGTTATAATGCCATAGTGGTTTGAATACATGAATTTACCTTTTAAGTCACTTATGTTAAATTTTTTCGATAGGCCGCTAAAGTAGCAAATATGATATTCTAAGCCTTTAGATGCATGTATTGTCATTATTTTTACGGAATTTCCACTATCCTTATTAAGGGATAATTTGATTGAGAATCCTTCTTCTTCAACAGCACATAGGTAATCATAGAATTCTTTTGGGGTATAGCCAAAGTTTTCGGCATCTTTTACTATTTTTCCTATAGATTCTAGAGTAACTAAATGGTTATGAACATCTCCAACGTTTATTATTTTATTATAAAAGCCAAAGGTATTAATAATTTTATCAAATATTTCTGTACTATTTAAGGTATCAAGTGTTTCTGCGATGGATAAGGCTTTTTTATATATTTCAGTTTCTTTATAACTATTTGTGTTAATAATAGTTAGAATTTCATTATCGGTATAGGCAAATAAATAACTTCTAGCAATGGACATGAATGAATATTTAAAGTTAGTATCAAATGTATTTATATTTATAATTAAGTTATATAGGTTTTTAATGATTCCTATATCTATTGTATCCGAAACATTTGTATCTCTATAAATAGTAAGGGGTATATTCATATATTCAAATATTTTTTTGTATAGATCAAAGTCTGTGCTGCGATCTATTAGAATGACAAAGTCTTTATATGTTATGTTTCTTTCTTTTGAGGTTTCTTTATCCATAATTTTATAGTTTGAATTAATTTTGTCTTTTATGTCATTAGCAATTATGAATATTTCGAGTTCTGTTTCTTTAAAGGTTTTGTCTTTTGGCTTTTGATAATTTAATATTTCCATATCATAGTTTTCGTTATTTATTTCATTATAAGCAGTATTACCAAATATCATTTGATGTGATTCTATGTAGTTAGCACCACCAACTGTGTTATTCATTATTTGATTAAATATTAAGTTTATGTTGTTGGTTACGTTTTGCCTTGATCTAAAGTTTTTATTTAAATCTATTTTATAGCCTTGTATATCATTACTATATTTATCATATTTTTCTTTAAATAGTAAGGGGTTAGCATTTCTGAAACGATATATTGATTGTTTGATATCCCCTACCATATAAACATTGTTATTTTCTATTTGGGATATAAATAAGTCTTGCAGGTCATTTGTATCTTGATATTCATCTATGAGTATTTCTTTATATTTGTTTTTTAGTTCATTTCTAACCGCTTCATTATCAATTAGAATTTTTATAGCCATTTTTGATATGTCAATAAATTCATAGGCATTATTTAGTTTTTTGTATTTCTTTATTTCTTTATCTAATGATTTTATTAAGTCAATGATAACACTTACATAGTCTTTAGTTAAATTTATAGATTCTTTTATTTCTTCTTCGGTACTATAGCTGGTTAGCTCAGAGATGATATTTAATTCTACTGTTATTTGCTTTTTTATTGTTTTTACAGCTTCAGTACTACCTTTTGGAGCGGGTGGTAATTTTATATTACAGTTATATTTATAGTCTAGATATTCTTTAGCACTTAGTAATGGCAAGAGGGGCTGTTTTAGTTTTTCTATGTAGTTTGAATCTACATAAGTTGATAGGTTTTTTATAAGTGATTTTATGCTTTTTACTTTACTATTTAACAACTCATTATATTCTTTTATTTTTTCATTTATGTAAGGCGTGCTATAAAAGTCATTTAAATAGTTATCTAAATATTCTATTTTATTAAATTTATTATCTAGTTCATTATTTATTTTTAATACAGCGTTAAAGACTTCTTTATCGTCTTTGATACAGAAATCGTCAATGAGTTTTAAGAATTTTTGGTCTTTGTTTTGATATTTTTCTGCGAATAGTTTTTCTAATATTTCTTGTTTTTTTAGGCCAATGATACTAGATGATGTGATTGTTATTTTATCTGATATATTTAATAAATAATTATATTTTTTTACTAGAGAAAGAGCATAGGCATCGAAAGTTGTTATATAGGCTATATCTATTTTATCAAGTTCATCTTTTAGTTTTGGATTTTTACTTATTTTGGTTCTTATTCTTTCTTTCATTTCTGCCGCTGCGGCGTTTGTAAATGTTAGGATAAGCATTTCATCAATATGAATACCATTTTGAAGGTGGACACTGACTCTTTCAGATAAGACTGCGGTTTTACCTGAGCCTGCTCCTGCGGATACTATAATGTTTTTACCTTTTTTTGTTATTGCTTGCATTTGTTCTTCAGTCCATTTTGGCATTTACTATTCCTCCTTCTGCATTATATCTTTAAATTTAGTATTTGTTAGATTAACTATGTCTTCTTCTTTTCTGTAACATAAATCTTTAAATTTACAGTGCTCACAGCCTATGATTTTGCCATCTATTCTTTTAGGGTTAATTGCAAAGTTTCCTATTTCAATATTATTAATTACTTCTTTTATTTTGTTTTGTACTATGTCATTTATTTTTTGTATTTCTTCTTCATTTACTAGTTTAGTATAGGATGAAAATCCATTTGTGGTAAGATTCATTCCTTTTATCATTTTACTTGAAGTATAGGTGTGATCAAATTTACTTATGATATTTTCATTATTAATTGTATATCCTTCTAATCTAAGTTTTTTCTTTATATCTTTAAAATCACTATCTATATCTTTATTTGGTAATATCTTTTGAAGATAAAAGCCCGCTATGGAAGTGTTTTTATTAATACCGTTTTTTACTAGGTATATATAAACTGGAAGCTGCAAGCATAGGCCATGGTTTATGTTGTCTAAGGAAATTTTTGGGTCGCCTGTTTTATAGTCAACGATAGATATGAGCATTTTATCTTTTTCATCTATGTATTTTATTTTATCTATTACTCCAATAAATTTAATGGATAAATCTGATGAAATATCAATTTCTATTTTTTGTTCTGTCATGGCTTTTGTGAATTCACTATTTTGTTCTTGTTCTTTTATGGTGTCTATTACATACACTAAGTTTTTATATAATTTATGCATGAAATATTTTTCTTTTTCAGTTAGTTCTTTATCTTTTAAGTAACTATTATAGGTTTCTTTTATATTAAAGTTATCATTATACATTTGACTTAAGACATAGTGAAATGTATTTCCAACTATTACTGCGAATTTTTCTTTATAGGGATCTAGTTTAAGAATGTTTTGGATATAAAATTTAAAGGCACATAAATAGTAATTATTTATACTAGTATAAGATAGATTTAGTTTACCACTTAGAAATTTATTTACGTTTGCGAAACTAATATTGGTGAAACTATTTTTATATGTTTGGTAGTTTATTTGAGGATAGTTGTTTAATAAGAAATCAAGGTCTGGAGATTTTTCGTTAAATTTTATTAGATTATCTAGGGCAAGGGCTAGAATATATTCATTATATCTATTAGAATAGTTAAAATTAAATTTAGGATTATATGTTATTTTAAGGTTTAATTCATTAATAAGAGAAGATGGGTAATATGTTTGGTAATTATCTTTTTCTTTAAAGGTTACTGTTAAATTAGGTGTTGATGAGAAAATATTTGATAGTTTTTCTTTTTCATATTTGACTTTTTCAAGAGATGTGTTAATACCTAGCTTTGTTTTTTCTTCATCTTTGATTAAATCATCATCATGGTATAATCTAGGGTATATTCCTTGGTTGAATCCTAAAATGTAGTAATTACCCTCTTTACTTATATCTTCAATGTTTATGACATTAATAGCATTATTTAGTTTTGGCATTTCGATTTGTTTGTTTTTAAGTTCTTCTTTGATGATGTTTATATATGTGTCATCTACAATAGATGTAAAGGCATATTTATTTAATACATCTATTAAAGCATTATATATTTCGTTATGAGGCACTGATTCAATGGTTTGGATTATGTCTTTTGTTTCTTCTAGTTTTGTTATAAACTTTTTGCAAGTTGCGGTTGTATATATTTTTTTAGTGTTATTTAAGTTAATGGGTAAATTATATAATTCAAAGATTCTTTTTATTTCAAAATTATAACTATCATCTCCTAGAATTAAATAGAAATTATTTATATCTTCTTTATCTAGTTTGGATACTATATCTGCTGCGACAAAAGCTACTTCACTTGTTAAGGATGTGAAGCCATATACTGATGGGGAATGGGTGCCACTATATATATTTATATATTTGGTATTATATTTTTGAAATTCTTTCTTTATATATTTATCAATGTTATCATAACCTATAACTACTATGTTATTTATGGTTTGTTTAAAGTTTGTTTCTTTAATTAATAAATTATTTTTATTAAGAACATCATAATACTTTTTTAAATAGGGAGTATTATGGTAGATGTTTTTTAGAATTTTTTTAGCAATGTCATAGTTTAGGTTATATTCTTTGATTAAAAAATATAGAGCGTTTTCGTCATATGTCCCAAAATATTTGGAAGTAAATTCTTCTAGTGTCATAAATTTCAAATTAAGTAATTTATGGTTTGACGCAAGTTTACGGAGTATGGTTTTTTTTAATTTTTCTCTTACAATGATTAGAGAATTATCTTTAAAAGTTTCTATCATTAAGTCACCTCGTTCTATTAATTAATAGTTTAAAGTAATATAATTAAAAAATAATTAGTATTTCTATCAAGTGTAAACAAAATGTATGGTAATAACTGGTAATATTATTTTTTGATGTTTTCTTTTTTTTGTTTTTCAAACAGTTTTTGCATTGTTTCACTATTTTTAGTAAGTTTTTTTATGGTTAAATCTTCTGCTTTGTTATTGGCAAGTCTTAAGTTGTTTTCTGATGAAAGTAGTGCTTCTTTGGTTTTTTGAAGATGGTCGATTGTTTTATCTATTTCTTCTATGGCTTTTTTAAATTTTGAAGAGGCTAGATTATAATTTCTGGCAAAGGCTTCTTTAAATTGATTCATGTTATCTTCAAATTTAGAAATGTCTATATTTTGATTACGCATTAGTTTTAGCTCTTTTTTATAATCTAATGATTTTAGTGAAGCACTTCTTAGTAAGGTTATTAATGGCATAAAGAATTGTGGCCTTATTACATACATTTTGGTATATTTATGGGACATATCAACTATGCCACTGTTATATAATTCATTATTTATTTCAAGCAATGAAACAAGTACAGCATATTCACACTTTTTTTCATTTCGATCTTTATTGAGTTCTTTTAGAAAGTCTTCATTTTTATGTTTTGTTGTGGTTGTATCTGCTTCATTTTTCATTTCAAACATTATGGAAATTATTTCTGTTCCATCTTCATCAAAGTCTCTAAAGATAAAGTCTCCTTTAGAGCCTGATTTAATATCGTTATCTTTTTCAAAATAGGCATTTTTAAATAATGGTCTATATTTATTAAATTCAGTAAAACAATGTTGTTCTAAAGATTCTCCTATCATTTTGGTAGATTGTTTGGCTTTAAAATCTCTATAGTAAGCGATTTGTTCATCTTTGAGTTTAAGTTTTTCATTATAACTTTCTTTTATGTTTTTTTCTTTAAGTAAGTATTCAGTACTACTGTTTGCGAGTTCATTTTGTAATTTTTCAATAGTTTTATCTTTAGCAAAGATTGCATCTTTAACTTGAAGCTCATTTTCTTTAGAACTTAGTTTAAGCTTATTTTTAAGTTCACTAATTTCTTTTTCTAATGTTTTTGTTTCTTTAGATAGTTTAATTTCAAAGTTTGTTTCTGTTAGTTTTATGGCCGCTTCTTTTTCTAAGGAGATTTGTTCACTTATTCGTTTTAGTTCTTTTTCAAATTCTTTATCTCTTATTTGTTTTACAACGTTATTATAGCTTGTTTCATCGATTTTAAATATTTTACCGCAATTTGGGCATTTAAGTTCATTCATGTTTTTTCCTCCTATCATTTTTTTATATAGTATGGTTTGTTTTTTGTTCCACTTCCACTAAGTGAAATATTTCTATTTAAGTATATAGCTGGGTATACAGATAGTTTATATGTGGATATACTATCGCCAAAATAATAATTTCCTAGTGAAATTACTAAGTTATTTGAAGCATTATCACTTGTTATTGACCATGCTTCACCATCACCAATTATTTCATTTATATAGTTTGTTTCCTTGCACGATTCAGTTTCAATATAACTATTAATATTATCACATTTTTTGTTGTCATTAGCAAGTAAAAATTCGTTTAAGCTTATTAGCCCAACTTTAGAAATGGTTTGTGTTTTTTCATCTAATGGTATGTCTGAATACGGGGTTCCTTTATATTCTGTAGTTTCGAATGTATGGGAAGTAATTAATGATTTATTTTGTAGATTGTTATAATAAGTATTATTTAAATATTTATATAAAGTAGAGTTGCCCCATTTGTTTGTATTATTTTC
>CAVFIJ010000141.1:0-2819 GCA_963622405.1 Bacteroidaceae bacterium
ATACTTTCGTGTAATGTTGATAGAATTAAAGAAATTGAAAAAATACTTAGCAATAAGTCTTTAGTTATTTCAGCAGCATGTTCAAGATTATGTGTTAAAGAAATTGAGAAAAATATTATGATTTGTAAAAAAAATGGTATTGAAATAACGGGTAATGTTTTTTTAAAACCTTCTGAAGAGATAGAAAAAATAATAAATGTATGCAAGGAAAATGACATTGCTGTAACAGGTAGTGTATTTTATAAATCTTCTTTAGAAATTGAAAAGATAATAAAAGTATGCAAAGCTAATAATATAGTTATAAAAGGTGCTGTTTTTTTAAAGTCAGCAGAAGAGATAGAAAAAATAATAAAGGTGTGCTGTGAAAATAATATTGAAATAACAGGGACTGTTTTTTTAAGAACTGCAGAAGAGATAAAAAAAATAATAAAGGTGTGCAAAGAATATGATATTGAAGTAACAGGTAGTGTGTTTCAAAGAAAAGCAGATGAGATAGAAAAGATAATAAGTATATGTGCTGATAATGAAGTAAAATCAATACCAAATAATGCTTTTAAAAGAAATGATGAAGAAATACAAGAAATAATAAACATATGCCGAGAAAATAATATTGAAGTAACAGGCAGTGTATTTCAAAGAACAGCTTTGGAAATAAAGAATGTAATAGATGTATGTAAAAAGAATAATTTGAATCCTGTTCCACAAAGTGTATTCTTAAAAACAGCTGATGAAGTGCAGAAGATAATAGATGTATGTCGTAAAAATGATATTGAAATAACTGGTAGTATTATTCAAAAAAATGCAGATGAATTACAGGAATCTATAGAATATATAAGAAGTACATATGGTGTTTCATATTTGAAACCTTTAATTATTATAAAAGACGTTAGTTATTTACAAGTAGTTTTACCTTATTTAGACTCATTGGGGGTACTTTCTTATGTGAAAAAAAGTGCTTCAATCCTATCTTTGTCATTAGAAGAAATAAAACAAAGAAGGAATTTAATTTTTAGAAGAGGAGACGCTATAATTTCTGAAAATGGTAGATTTAATTCTATATTTGGTTATTCGAGAAAAAAATATAAAATGTTTGCAAAAGAAAATGACAAGCGTTTTGTATAATTTTAATTATGTGCATACTTTTTTATAGAAAGGACATTAAGTTATGATAAATATTGATAAAATAGAACATATTTATGGGAAAAGTGTTATTGAAAGTCTTTCTTTTATGCAAGAAGATGTTATAGATAATCTAAAATATTTTTCTAGTTTAGGTTTTGAAAGTGTAGATGATATATTTGAAAGGCAAGTACTTATATTTATCTGTGATCATATGGAGTTTAAAAATAAAATAAATTGTTTAATTAAGAAAATTGGAATAAATTATATAGATGAAATTGAAAGTAATATTGGTTTGCTGGACAAATTGCTATAAGGAGTTTTATTATGATAGGAAATTATGAGCTAAAAAAAATTTTTGAAGAATATGGGGTTGATGCGAGTAAAGTTTTATCTAAAAGTGAAAATGGTGAATTAAAAAATAAAGTTTATAAAAAAAATGCCAAAGAAATAGAAGAAATAATAAAAATATGTATAGAAAATGGTATTGAAGTAACAAGTAGTGTTTTTTTGGGTAATGCTGAAAGGATACTAAAGATAATAAATATATGTAATAAGAATAATTTAAATCCAATACCACAAAGTATATTTCAAAGAACTGCTGATGACGTACAAATGATAATAGATATATGTCGTGAACATTGTATTGAGATAACAGGTAGTCTTTTCCAAAAAAAACCTGAAGAAATAAAGAGAATAATAGAAGTGTGTAAAATAAGTGGAATAAATCCAATACCAGGTAGTGTTTTTATGAAAACGGCAGAAGAGGTAAAAAAGATAGTAAGTGTATGTAATGCTAATAACATAAGTATAAAAGGTAATGTTTTTTTAAAGCCTGCTGCTGAGATAGAGGATATAATGAATGTATGCAACGAAAATGGTATAAAAGTGACAGGTAGTGTTTTTAGAAGAAATGCCAAAGAAATAAGAGAGATAATAGAATTGTGTAATGGGAGTAATTCTATAAAAAAACCATTATTAGGCAATATATTTATGAAAACTGCCAAAGAAATAGAGGAAATAATAAATGTATGCGAAGAAGCAGATTCTATAGTAAAGCCAGTATCTGGTACTATTTTTAGAAGGACTGCTAAAGAAATAGAAGTAATAATAAACATATGTAAAGAAAATGAAATATATCCAATACCAAGTACTATTTTTATGAAAACAGTTAAAGAAATAGAAAAGATAATAGATGTATGTAACCAAAATAATATCGAAATAAAAGGGTGTGTTTTTTTAAAGAATATTGATGAAATAAAAAAAATAATAAATGTTTGTAATGAAAGTGATTATATAAAAAAACCAATTCCACGTAACATTCTTCGAAGGAATGCCAAAGAAATAGAAGAAATAATAAACATATGCCGAGAAAATAATATCGAAGTAAAAGGTACTCTTTTTTCGAGAAAACCTGGTGATTTACAAGAATCTATAGATTATGTTAAAAACATGTATGGCACATTATATTTGGTACCTGCAATTATTAGTAAAAATGTTATTCATTTGCAGGAAATATTACCATATTTAAAATCATTAGGTGTTCTTCCATATGTAATTGAAAGTACTTCAATATTAAATTTATCATTAGATGAGATAAAAAGTAGAGTTGATTTTATTTTGAAAAACAACGAAGAAATAGTTTATGAAAATGGTAGATTTAATTCTATATTTGGTTATTCGAGAAAAAAATATAAAAT
>CAVFIJ010000142.1:0-5495 GCA_963622405.1 Bacteroidaceae bacterium
AATATGGTTATTGATATTGGTGGTGGTACTACGGATATTGCTATTTTATCTTTAGGTGGTATTGTTACGGCTTCTTCAATTAAAGTAGCTGGTAATGTTTTTGATAATGATATTATGAAGTATATTAAAGATAAGTATAAATTATTAATTGGGGATAGAACGGCAGAGGATATTAAGTTTACTGTTGGTACTGTTTTTCCAGGTGCTCTTAATGAGAAGATGGAAGTAAGAGGTAGAGATTTAGTTACTGGTCTTCCACATACTATTACTATTACTTCAGATGAAGTAGAGGAAGCTTTGAGAGAGAGTGTTTATACTATTATTAATACTGCTAAAGGCGTTCTTGAACAAACTCCTCCTGAGTTATCTGCAGATATTGTAGATAAAGGAATTGTTATTACTGGTGGTGGAGCTTTACTTAATGGTTTTGACCAGTTATTAGCTCATGAGCTTAAAGTTCCGGTTTTTCTTGCTGATTCACCACTTACTTGTGTTGTTGAAGGTACTGGGGTGCTTTTAGATAATGTTAATTTAATTGATCGTAACGTATTTAATTTTTAAATATGGTTATAATATAAATATGAATTTTATAGAGGGGAATGTTAATTTTATGGATAAGACAAAAGGGCAAACTTTAAAGGAAGAACTTTTTAAAAACGATAAGTGTGGATTTGAAACTGTTAAAAATATAGATGAAGTATATTCATTTTGTGATGGATATATTTCGTTTTTGAATAGGTGTAAAACCGAAAGGGAATGTGCAAGATATTTTGTTAATGTTCTTAGAGAAAATGGTTTTAAGGATTTATTAAATGCTGATGAGTTAAAATGTGGTGATAAGGTTTATTATTTAAACAGAGATAAGGCTTTATACGCGGCGGTTATTGGTAAAGATTCTCTTACTGAGGGTGTTAATTTAATTGGTGCTCATATTGATAGCCCTAGACTTGATTTGAAACCTAATCCTTTATATGAAGCAGGTGGTTTTGCTTTATTTAAAACTCATTATTATGGGGGAATTAAGAAGTATCAGTGGACAGCTATTCCGCTTGTTATTAAGGGTGTTATTGTGCTTACTGATGGAAAATGTGTTGATGTTAATATAGGGGAGAATGATGATGATCCTATTTTTACGATAACTGATTTATTACCTCATTTGGCTGGCTCTCAAATGAAAAAAAGTTTAGCAGATGGGGTTAGAGGCGAAAATCTTAATTTACTTGTTGGTAGTATTCCTTTTGATGATGAAGATGTTAGTTGTGGTGTTAAGCTTAATATTTTAAATATTCTTAATAAAAAATATGGTATTAAAGAAACTGATTTTTATAGTGCTGAACTTGAACTTGTTCCTGCTTTTAAGGCTAAAAGTTTAGGTTTTGATGAGAGTATGATTGCTGGGTATGGACAAGATGACAGGTCTTGTGCATATGCTAGTTTTATGTCTATTTTAAATGTTCAAAATCCTTCTAAGACAAGTGTTATTGTACTTGCAGATAAAGAAGAGATTGGTAGTGTTGGTAATACTGGTATGTATTCTGCTAATTTTGAGTATTTTATTTCTTTATTACTTAGGAAATCTTTATTACATAGATGTTTATTATTAGATGTTTTAACTAAAAGCAAGATGTTATCTGCGGATGTTACTTCGGCTTCTGATCCTACTTATGCGGATGTTGATGATAAATTTAATGCTGCTTATATTGGTAAGGGTCTTGCACTTTGTAAATATACTGGCAGCAGAGGCAAAGGCGGTGCGAGTGATGCTAATGCGGAGTTTGTGGCTTATGTTAGAGGTATATTTGAAAGTATGGGTCTTATGTATCAAATGACAGATATGGGCAAGGTTGATGAAGGTGGTGGAGGCACTATTGCTTATATTCTTGCTAATAAAGGTATTGATGTAGTTGATGCTGGTGTTCCTGTTTTGTCTATGCATGCTCCATATGAAGTTACTAGTAAGTTTGATATATATAATGCATATGAGTGTTATAAGGCATTTTATGAAGCATCATAGGATGCTTTTTGTTTTGTAATTGTCTGATTTTGTGATAGAATTATTGTGAGGTGTGTTTTATGGGTGAAATGATAATCACAAAAATATTTTTGATTTTAGTTGTTACTTTTATATTTGTGGCTGTTACTATGCCTTTTGTTAAAAAGATTGCTTATCATATTGGTGCTCTTGATAGGCCTAGTAATAAAGAGGGACATAGACATATTCATAAGAAAACTACTCCTAAGCTTGGAGGTATTGGTATTTTTGCAGGTTTTCTTTTAGGATATATGATTTTTGGTGAGCAAAGTACTATTATGAACTCAATACTTATTGGTGGTTTTATTATTATTCTTACTGGTCTTATTGATGATATTAATTCTATTAAGGCATCTACTAAATTTATTGGGCAGTTTATTGCAGCTTGTGTGGTAACTTTTTATGGTGGTTTATTACTTCAAGATTTAAGTGCTTTTGGATTTTATATAAATTTTGGTTTATTTGCTTATCCGATTACAATATTTTTTATTGTAGCGTGTGTTAATTGTATAAATTTAATTGATGGTCTTGATGGTCTTGCTGGTGGTATTAGTGCTATTTATTTTCTTACTATTGGTTTGATTGCCGCTATTCAAGGCAGTATTGGATTAGATTCTACTTTAACATTTATAATGCTTGGTTCTACCTTAGGATTTTTGGTACATAATTTCCACCCTGCGACTATTTTTGCGGGTGATAGTGGTTCTATGTTTATGGGATTTATGATTGCGGTTATAGCTCTTTTAGGTTTTAAGAATGTTACTTTGACTTCGCTTATTATTCCTATTTTAATTTTGGCTATTCCTATTCTTGATACTTTATTTGCTATTTTAAGAAGAAAGCTTAAAGGAGAAAGTTTTTCTACTCCTGATAAATCGCATATTCATCATCAAATATTGAAACTTCATTTTTCTTATGTTAATACTGTTCTTATTATATATTTAGTTCAAGGCTTATTTGCGATTACTTCTATTTTATATGTTTTAAAGGATGCAGTTCTTGGTTATTTATTGTATGCTATTTTAACTATTATTGTTTTATGGCTTGTACTTAAAACGGATGTTATATTTCAGCATAAACCTTTTGAACATTTATTTAATAATAATGATGATGAAAAGAAATAATTTTGTATAATTATTTCTTTTTTGTTTAATAATAATACTGGTGATGTTAATGCATGTAGAGTATGCTGAACTTTTGGATGTAACTATTAGAGCTTTTGTTTCTTTGCTTACTTTGTTTTTGGTTACGAAGTTATTAGGTAAGAAACAGGTTTCTGAGCTTTCTTTATTTGATTATGTTATAGGGATTTCTATAGGTAATTTTGCAGCAGAAATGACTATTAATTTAGATTCACAGTTTTTAAATGGTATTTTGGCTGTTGTTGTTTTCGGCCTTGTTGCTTATGCTGTTTCAATCTTAACGATGAAGAGTATTCATCTTAGAAGGTTTTTTATGGGGAGGCCTACTATTCTTATTCAAGATGGTAAGCTTTTAGAAGATGGTCTTAAGATTGTTAAGTTTGATATTAATGATTTACTAGAAGAGTGTCGTGGTAATGGTTACTTTGATATTAGTGAAATTGCTTATGCAGTTATGGAAGCTAATGGAAGAATTAGTATTTTGCCTAAGGCAGAATATAAGACGGTTACTTTAGGGGATTTAAATATTAAAGGTAATAAGTCTTCTTTGCAAGCTAATGTTATTATTGATGGTCATATTATGCAAGATGCGATTCAAAATATGGGTGTTTCTAACGAGTGGATTATGCATGAATTAGCGGTGCGAGGAAAGAGGCTTGAAAATATTTTATTAGGTACTCTTGATAATAATAAAAAAATATTATTTTACGAAAAAAATGTCAATGCTGAAGTTTTAGATGTTTTAGAGTAGATTTTTATGTTATACTTATTTTTAGTATAGGAGGTAGTATGAGACATTTTTGTGCTTCGGCTTTTGTAATTAATCCTACTAATAAAAAAGTTTTACTTGTTGAACATGGTATTTGGAAAAAGTGGGTTCAGCCTGGTGGTCATATGGAAGATAATGAGACGCCTGAGGAGACAGCGATTAGAGAGGTTTTTGAGGAAACTGGTGTTAAGGTTAGTTTGATTGGTGAGCATTTTCCTAGAGAAGATGATTTGATAAGACCTTTAGGTATTCAGTGTAATAGAAAAGATAATGGCGATAGACAGTTTGATATTATTTATGCCGCTGTTCCAAATAATCCAGATTGTGAAGTTTTAATAAGTGATGAAAGTACTGGGATTGGTTGGTTTTCTAGAGATGAACTTGAAAATTTGTCTGTTTTTCCTGATGTTAAAATTACGGTTGACTATATTTTGAAGAATTATTTTGGAATAAAATAAAAACGCTGTTTGGCGTTTTTGTTATTTTATTATTCCTATTAACACTAGTATTATAAATAATAAATAGAATAATCCACATGTTAGGAGCATTTTTGTTGTTAGATGTTTTTTGGTTTTTAGTTCTTTTAATAGTAGGCTTGCAGATGAGATGGCTATTATGGCTGATATTAGTGTACCTGACGATGTAAGGGACCAATCTGTTAGTAATATGCCAATAGCAGGTAATATTGATGCTTGAAACATCATTGCTCCTGTTATATTTCCTAAAGCAAGGGTATCTTTTTCTCTTGATATCCATATTACACTATTAAATTTTTCTGGTAGTTCTGTTGCGATAGGTGTTAGTATGATTGCTAGAATAAAGGCTGGTATGTGTAATATGGTTGATATGTTACTTAGGGAAGTTACGAAACTTTCAGCACTAAATATAATTAGGGTTAAGGCTATTAATGCTTGTATTATTACTAATATAATTGCATATTTTTTTTTCATTATTTTTTTATTTTTAAATGCTAAATATAGTTCTGGTATTTTATCATCTTTTTCATCACGATTTTCTTTGATTAATTCTATTATATAAAGTAAGTATGTTATAAATAATATAATTGCTATAAATATTTTTATGGTTTTATATGTATCTTCGATTAATCCACATATTAAAGCAAGGGTAAATGAGAATATAAAGTATTTTAAGTCGTGGGAGATGTTTTTAACATTTACTAGGGCTTTATTATGATGGGTTCTTTTCTTTTTACATAGTATAATAGCACAGCCTGTTACAAACATTGTTAGGGTGGATAACATTAATGGTGCACCTAGTATGGCTCCTATTCCTATTTCTGATGATTGTGATGTGTTTTTTGTTAAGAGGGCTATTATTGGTATTAATGTTTCTGGAAGGGCTGTTCCTATTGCGGCGAGGATGCTGCCAACTGCTCCTTCTGATAGTTTTAATATTTTTCCAAACCATTCTATGGCATTTACGAATAGTTCTGCCGCTATTAAGATTGTTACTAGACTTATTATTAGTATTAGAAATTCCATTTTTATCACCATGTTAATTATACTTTGTATAATTTTAGTAGTCAATGTTA
>CAVFIJ010000143.1:0-2807 GCA_963622405.1 Bacteroidaceae bacterium
GCATAATATAATGCTAAATTAGTTATTTCAAATCCAAGTGTTGCTTTTAAGATGAAACCTAATGCTAATGCTTGGATGACAGCTAGAGCACCATATCCTAGTAATCTATATACACGATGGTTTGTATCTCTTCCTAAAATTTTAAATCTATTATCTGGGTCATAATATAATCCAATTAATATTAATAAACCACCTATCCATAATGATAATGACATAAAGTATGGAGAGAAGAATACACCATAAGTGTTAACATCTCCATAGCTATCTGTTTTAGTTTTTACGGCATTTGCTGTATGTTTATCTAGACCATCTAATTTATCTGTTTGTGTTTTAGTTTCTTTAATTGATTTATCTACTTCATCTTTAGCTGTTTTTACCCCTTCGGATAATGTCTTACTACCATCATTTAGAGTTGATGCACCACTATCTAATTTACTAATTCCACTTGATACGGCTTTAGAACTAGTACTTAATGTGTTTAAGCCATCATTTAAGGAACCTAATGCTGAATAAATACTTTTTGAATTATCTTTTAAGGTTGCAAGTCCTGATTCTAATGAATCTATTCCCTCTTTTAAGGCTGTTAAACTTGATACTTTTGAATTTAATTGACTTGTTCCTAGTGCTAGCGTTTCAGCACCACTATTTAGGCTAGTTGCACTATTAGATAGTAAAGTACTAGCACTTACCATAACAACGTTACCATTTGCATCTGTCATTTGATAGCTGTTATTATTTAAAAAATTATTTGCAGATTCACATAACCCTGATAAATTATCATCTACTTTTATATTTTGGGCTTTAAGTGCTGTACAATAATTATTTAAGTAAGTATATATACTTAAAGCATTATTAACACTATTTGTATAATTTTTAATACCTGTTTTAAGGTTTGTTGCCCCACTATTTAGGTTATTTACTCCGCTTACAAGTGCTGGTAAAGAATCAGTAGCATGTTTTAATGTTGCAGCACCATTATAAGCACTATTTATTCCATCATCAAATGTTCCATATAGGCTATATAACTTTGTACTACCTGATAAGGCAGTAGTTATACCATTATCAAACTTATTATAACTATTTTTAAGTGTAGTTGTTCCTTCTTTTAAGGTGTTTGTTCCACTATTTAATGAAACTGTACCATTATATATAGTTTCTAAACCATCACTAATTTTTTGGGTTTTTTCTGGAACACTTTGTAAGGAAGTTGTTAACGTTCCTACTACTTCTTCTGTTACACTAGCTTCTACTTTCATTTGTATTTCTTTCATTGCTGTTGAAAGTATTTGTGAAGCTAGATAGTTTGATTTAGTATTTGGTCTATATGTTATTGTTGCTTGATTTTTATTTTTTTCACTTGCACTTAATAAATCTTTAGTAAAATCACTTGGTATTTTTATAATGGCATAATATTTTTCATCTACCAGCCCTGTTTCAGCTTTTTCTTCTGAAACTTCTACAAAATCAAATGTGCCATCTTTTAATAGTTCGTTAGTGAACTGCTCTCCTTTACACTGGTTATCAATACATTTATCTTCGTTTACAACTGCGACTTTGACATTACTTAGTGAGTTATATGGATCCCAGAATCCTCCTAAATAAAACAAGCTATAAACGAGTGGTAGTATGATAACTCCTATTATAATTATTAATCTTTTTTTAGTTATTTTATCCACTTTAATCATCCCCCTGTCTTATGATTCCCTCAGTTAATACTGAAGTTAATTGTTTGGAAAGAGCTTTTTTATCAAGTTTACCTTTCCATTCAAATTTTAAAGCAACATATATTTTATAGATTATAAATGCGGTTACGGATGTATCACATTCTTTTAAGTAACCATCTTTAATAGCACAATCCAATTTTGTTTTAATAGACTTCACTACTTCATCAGTAAATATTTCTAAGCAATTATTTGTATATCTATTTTCTTTTTCAAAGGCTGATAGAAGTTTAGAATTTCCCTGATAATCAAGAGTTGCAATCATCATTTGATGTATTTTTGATGAAAATGGTATATTCTCATTATTAATTTCATCACAAATTTTATTGATGTTATTTAATTCTTCATATAGAAAATATTTAACTAGTTCATCTTTGTCTTTGAAATAAGTATAAATAGTTTTTTTTGTAACTTTGGCTTCTTTGGCTAATTCATCCATACTTATACGATAGCCATATTTACTAAACAGTTCTCTAGCTTTTTCTATTACAAATTCTTTTTTGCTCATGCAATCACTTCCTAAAAATATACTAATATACTAAAAAAGTATACTAGTATAGTATATGCTTTTAGTTAGTAATTGTCAACAAAAATTTTTATTTTGTTTAGTTTTTTTATAAATTATTGTAGATTTTTGACATTTTGGACATTCATAGTATAGTTTTTCTCCTTTGATTTTATAATACATTATGGTTCTGCATTCATTACATTTAGTTGGATATGCTTCTATACTTAGATTATTATTTTCTAATAATTCTTTTATAAAAATAGATGGTTTTGACCTATTTACTAATAAGTAATTATTATTTTTTGTTCTTGTTAAGGCAACATAAAAAAGTCTTCTTTCTTCAGCATAGGGATATTCTTCTTTTAGTCTTATAACATATTTGAAGATATTATCTAGTTTAATTTTACTTGGAAAGCCATCGCTTGCATCTTTTAAGTTTAAAATAATTACATTATCACTTTCTCTTCCTTTTGATTTATGTACTGTTAGATATTTTATGTTTTTTCTTTTTATGTTTATGTTTTCTAAATCTTTATTATTTCTACCTAGTATCATAATACTTCCTTTACCTATATCAT
>CAVFIJ010000144.1:0-3771 GCA_963622405.1 Bacteroidaceae bacterium
AGTAAATAACAATGATATTTACAATGTAAATGTTAAAGATATAAAAGAACCTAGTGTTAGTTTTAATCCAAGTGGATATAAATATGATGTAAAGTGGTTCAATAGCGATACATTAAATATAAAGGTAGCGATATCTGATGACGGTATAGGACTTAAAAATAAGCAAGAGTTATGTTATTTATTTTCAACAAAGTCAAAATATATAGATGAAAAAGAAACTGAAGAAAATCCTTGGACTTGTGAAAAGTATAATATTAATGATGATGGTACATTTACTATTAATATAAAACCAACTAGATATATTATAAACACTTCCGGTAGATATTTTTTGTGGATTAAAGGTGGAATTAGTGATAAACAGGATAATAAAACAGAAAATATAAGAAGTGATGGAGAGTATGATTATGATAATAAAATACCAATTATAAATAATGTAGGTACTAATGCAACAACTAATAGTGTTACAGTCACTGCGAATGCATCTGCGACGTCAGGTATTGATAAATATGAATATTCTTTAGATGGAATAAATTTTGTAGAAGATATAAATTCTCATACTTTTAATGATTTAATATCTGGCACTACATATGATTTATATGTTAGAGCCACAAGTAAATCTGGGCTTACATCTGAAATTACAAAAACAGAATTTAAAACAGATGTTTTAGGTGAAATTAGTTTTAGTAAGAGAAGTGATGATGGTACTGTTACCATAAATTATCCTAGTGGTTGTGGCACATCACTTAAATGTACCTATGAAAAAGATAATGAAGGTACTGTTGAAGTTAAGTCTTCTTACGTAGATGTTACATTTGATTCTTATGGAACTTTAAAAGCCGAAGCAACTGATGAGTTTAATAATATAAGTACAAGAAATTCTATGAAAGTAACATTACCTATAAATGATGCGACTGCGAGCATTTCTTCTGATGAATATACTTATGATGGAACTGAAAAAAAACCTACTGTTTCTGTAAAATATAATGGTAATGAATTATCTAGTGATATGTATTCTATTTATTATTTAGATAAGAATTCTTATGATAAATTTATTTCTGATGGTTCTCTTACAGACATAAAATCTATATCACCTATTGATGCAGGGACATATTATGTTGTGATTGCTGGAAATAATAATTATGATGGCTATATTAAAAAGGAACTTAGTTTTGTAATAAATAAAAAAGAAGGATATATTAATTTATCAAAAACTAAAGAAACAGTAGATAAAGAGACACTAAAGATAAATATAGAAATTAATGATTCTAGTGGTAAAATATCTTTAAAAACTGATAACAAAAATGTAAATGCATCTATAAGTGATAACGTAATTACTGTAAATGGGCTTGAAAATATTGATTATGGTAAATCAGTAAATATTGAAATAATAAGTGCTGAAAGTACTAATTATAAGGCAGCAACAATTACTTATGTTATTACTAAGGAAAAAATAGATAATAATATTTCTATAAACAGTACTGAAGTTTCGTATACTGGTGAAAAACAAGAGGTAACTGCGAGTTCTACTAACGGAGAAGCTGTTACATTAAAGTATTATTCTGATGATAAATGTACAAAAGAAGAGGCTCCTATAAATGTTGGCACTTACTATGCAACTGGAACAACTTCTGAAACAGATACATATAAAAAGGGAGAACTTAAATGTACTAAAGCAATTACCATTAGTAAAGCTAAACCTAATATTGAATTACCTGATAGTTCATCTCTTTTGGTAGGAGAAAGTTTAAATATTAATATAGAATCTAATACTACTGGTACATATTCTTTAAATACTAAAGGTGATAATGTATCTGCTTATATTAGGGATAATACTTTATCTATTACTGGTAAAAGTATTGGAGAAAGTACTATAGAAATAACATTTAACCCTAATGATGATAGCAATTATGAAAGTACTACTATAGAATATCAAATAAAAGTTAACGCTAAAGAAATAACTATTAATTTTGAAAAGGGTAGTGGTACTGAAAGTATTGGTGAAATTATAAATAATACTTGCACATTTACAAGTACTTCTGATACATGTACTATAGATACTCCTAGTATAAAACCTAAAACTGGTTATAAAGCAATAGGTTTTAGTTCAAAAAATGATGATAGTAGTGATAATTTATCCCTTAATAGTATTACAGTGTCTGCAAATAGTCCGAATACTTATTATGCTATTTCTGCTCCTAATATTTATACAATTAATTATAATTTAAATGGGGGAGTTAATGGAAGTAGTGCTCCTACTAGTGCTAAATATGGTAGTGTAATTAAAATAGATAATCCTAGCAAAACATTTGTTATTAATATTGATGATGATGGCAATACTACTAGTGTTAGCGGGGAACAAACATTTACAGGCTGGACTGGAAGTAATATATTAGATGGAGCTTTAAGCAGTAATAATGAGACTTTGACTGATAAATGGGATGGCAATAAAACAACAAATATGTATTTTAAAAATTTAAGAAATGATAATGAAAGTATTTATCTTACTGCAAACTGGGAAAGTAATGATATAAAATTACCCGAAATAACAAAAGATGGTTATACTTGTTCTTATAAAGATGATAATAATAAAGTATATGCACCTTTAAGTAATTATACACCTAGTACTAATGAGGGAAGTGTTACTTTACATACATATTGTGTTGCAAATGAAGTAAGTATTGCTATTTATAAAGATGATGAATTATGGACAAGTAATGATGTTTCACTTGCACTATATAAAGATGGTAAAAAGGTTTATGATCTTACAAATAGTGATGGTTATGCTAAAGCAAGTTCTATTAAATCAGGTACTTATGACATATATGCATCTTTACCTACTAATTCTAATTTAGTTGATACAAAAGAAGATATAGTTGTATCTTCTACTGGTAGTGCTAAAATTCATTATTACAGTTTAGAATTAAATAGTGGTAGTCATATAGAAAGTACAAGTGGTAGTGGAATATATTTAAAAGGTTATTCTTTAAATATTGAATCTTTTGTAGAAGAAGGTTTCTCATTTGGATTATGGCAAGTAGAAACGGGAAGTTATGTAGAAGAACCATTTTCTAGTAGTACATCTATAACAGTAAATAACGCAACTATTTTAACAGCTTTATCTAGTGATGGTGCTAAACCTCTTTGTACTATAATATCAAGTAATGATTTAAAATCCGATTCACAAACTGTTACGCTTATGTGTAAAGATAGTGAAAATATAACTGGTTATTATTTTGGAGAAAGTCAAAATGATATAGAAGATAGTCAGTATATAAATATTAATAAAAAAGAGTTTACTTTAAATAAAAATATATCAAAAGAGGGTACATATTACTTATATGCTAAAAATAGTAAAGGAAATGTTAGTGATGGCACTTCTATAACTATGTATAAATATACTGTAGAAAATATACTTAATGAAAGTATTTATAAAGAAGATGATTATATTGCACCTAGTGGTACTGAAATAGATATATCCAAAGTATATACCGAAGTGGGCAGTGGTACTTATAGTTATTATACGATTGAAAATAGTGATAATATATATGATGATAAATATATACTAACATCTGATGTTGTTTTGAAAGTTTGGTTTAAATAAAAAGTTTTAAAAGGAAGTTAAGGAACTACCTTTTAGAATATTTAGAAATTATTACTTTAGGTAAATTGATTAATTTTTGGACTTTTGAATAAAGAGATAACGCTTTAGTTATCTCTTTTTGAATTTAGGAAATTCACTTTTTTTAAAAATATAGAAGTAAAAATAAAATT
>CAVFIJ010000145.1:0-3503 GCA_963622405.1 Bacteroidaceae bacterium
AGTATATTTAATAAAACAAGAAAAAGCATCATTAATTGGTGATGATATATATAATTTATCTGCCGATAATAATTATATTTTAACTTGCTTAGAGCAGTTTAAACTAGCATTTATTAAAGCTATTGATGGTAAAAAAGTTTATGGTAGTAAAGAAAGTACACTAATTAATGGGAAAAACTTTAATGTTTATTTAATATCATTTGATATAAATGATAGTTTTAAAGAAACTTTGAAAAATGAGCTATTAAATGATTCAAAATTTATAGATGCATATAGAAATGTAAGAAATATTTCTAAAGCAGATGCACAAAGTGATTTACAAAATCTAATTATAAAAATGCCTAAAAAAATAAGTATTTATACAGGACTTATTTACCATGACGTATTAAAAATAACATTAGATAATATAGAAATAACTAAAGTAAGTACAGATGATTATAATATTAAAGGTAATAATAATATAAATATAAAACTAGATAATGGTATTCTTATAACAACTGAAAAACATAGAATTGAAATTAAAAATGATAAAACAAGAAAAATAGTACACTATAACACTGATTCTACAGAAACAGTAGATTATAATATAACTAATTTCTTTAACTAATGAAAGTTTGTGATATATATGAATAATAAAGGATTTACACTAATTGAATTAATAGGGGTTATAGTCTTACTTGCTGTAATCGCAACTATTGCAACTCCAATAGTTCAAAGTTCCATTAATACAGCAAGAGAAAAAACTTTAAAAGAAAATAAAAGAGTAGTAGTAGATGCTGCGAAAAGATATTTAATTGATGAAGAAGGTACAGATGATGATGACAATGTTTTTAATAAACTGAAGAATGAAGAATCTGAAGAAACAGAAGAAGATAAAATTACATGTATTTATATATCAGTAAAATTTTTAAAAACTCAAGGTTATTTATCAAGTAAACAAAAAATAGTAGACCCTACAAATAATAATAATCCTTTAGAAGGTAATGTTAAAATAACATATGATTATGATATAGATGAAAATGAAAGTATAGATAATTATAAGAAAAGATATATTTACAAATATATAGATGAACCTAAAGAAAATGAGTGTTACACTCTTGACTAATGATAATAAATTATGATAAAGTTTTATTAGTTGACAGAGAAAAATAACTATTAGTGGTTTAACTAGTAACAAGAAAATTAACGGCTGATGAAAGTTAATCAAGGTTAAATTTATGAATTACATATTTGGAGTCAAAACCGCATATCGGCGTTATAGATTTAAGAGCATAGAAATACTATGAAGTAAGGTGGTACCACGGGTTAACTCGTCCTTACATTTATAGTATTTTTTTATTTTTGGAGGTATTTTATGGAATTAAATAAATATATTGATAGTACAAATTTAAAGATGGACGCTACTACAGAAGATATAACAAAACTTTGTGAAGATGCAATTAAGTATAACTTTGAAAGTGTATGTGTAAACCCATGCTATGTTACACTTACTAAAGAATTGCTTAAAAACACAAATGTTTTAACATGTACGGTAGTTGGTTTTCCACTTGGGGCAAATAGTCCTAAAACAAAACAATTTGAGGCAACAGAGGCTACCGAGTATGGTGCTGATGAAATTGATATGGTAATTAATGTTGGAGCATTAAAGGATAAAGATTATGATTATGTTAAAGCAGAAATTGAGGGTGTAAGAGATGTTTTAGAAGGTAAGACATTAAAGGTTATTATTGAAACATCACTTCTTACAAAAGAAGAAATAAAAAAGATGACTGAAATATGTAATGAAACATTTGTAAATTACATAAAAACATCAACAGGATTTGGTAAAAGAGGTGCATCTTTAGAAGATATTGATGTAATAAATAAATATAAAAGTGAACTTTTACAAATAAAAGCCTCAGGTGGAATTAAAACCTTAAAAGAAACAGAGGAATTTATAAAAAAAGGAGTAACTAGAATTGGAACGTCAAGTGCAAGTGCTATTATGAGAGAATGGGAGTGTAAACAATGAAATTATTTGATGAATTAAAATGGCGTGGTTTAATAAAAGATACGGCAGGAAGTGATATTGAAGAAAAAATAAATAATGGAGGATTAACTTTTTATTTAGGAACAGATCCTACTGCAGATAGTTTGCATATAGGACATTTATCATCTTTACTAACAGCTAAAAGATTACAAAAAGCAGGACATAATGCTATAATTTTAGTTGGAGGGGCAACGGGATTAATTGGTGATCCAAGACCTACTACTGAAAGAGCTATGATTAGTAAAGATGCAGTAAGTAAAAATTTTAATGCATTAAAAAAACAAATAGAAGATATATTTGATTTTGAAATAGTTAATAATTATGATTGGGCTAAAGATATTAACTTTATTGATTTTTTAAGAGATTATGGTAAATACTTTAATGTTAATTATATGCTTAATAAAGATATAATCAAAAGGAGATTAGAAACTGGAATTACTTATACAGAATTTTCATATATGATTATGCAAGCTTTAGATTTTCTATGGTTATATGAAAATAAAGGATGTACATTGCAAGCCGCAGGTTCTGATCAGTGGGGTAACATTACAGCAGGAATTGACTTAATAAGGAAAAAAACTGGTAAAGAAGTATATGGATTTACTATGCCTCTTGTACTTACTCGTGATGGTAATAAAATTGGTAAAAGCGAGGGTAATGCTGTTTGGCTAGATAAGAATAAAACTTCTAGCTATGAAATTTATCAGTATTTTTTAAATAGTGATGATGAAATGGTTATTGATTATTTAAAAATATATACTTTCTTATCAAAAGAAGAAATTGAACAAATAGAAAAAGAACATAATATGCATAAAGAAAATAGACTTGCTCAAAAAACTCTAGCAAGAGAAGTTGTATCTTTTTTACATGGTACTAAAGAAGCTGATAAGGCAATTAAAATAAGTGAAGCTTTGTTTGGAGGTAATGTTAGTAAATTAACTAAAGAAGAAATTTTAATAGGTTTTAAAGATGTACCTACATTTAAAGCTAAAGAAAGTAATATTGTTGACTTCTTAGTTGATTCTTCTTTAGCCTCTAGTAAAAGAGAAGCAAGAGAATTTATAAAAGCAGGTTCAATTACAATTAATGATAAGAAAATTAATGATTTAGAATTTACTGTTACACCCGCTTTAGCAATTGAAGGCGAAATACTTGTAGTAAGGCGTGGCAAGAAAAAATATTTTATTGGTAAGTTTTAACAAAAAACGACAATTATTTATATAAATATATATTATCATGTAATAGGTGATTATATGAAAGTGTGTAAATATCATATTTACGAAGAGATTTCTAATAGAAATCTTTTTTGTTTATAATTATAAAAGCTCAAGATGGTAAATATTATAATACTGATGTTGTTGAATCAAGTAAAAATGCTGAACCAATAAAAGTGTGGTTAGCAAATTTAGGTAGTGAAAAAATAGATGAAACATTTGATCCTTCACTCACGGCTCAAAGGTTTATAGATTTGTAT
>CAVFIJ010000146.1:0-2294 GCA_963622405.1 Bacteroidaceae bacterium
CACTGCTTTCTTTTTCTTTTATTTGCCTTGTAAGTAACATGTTTCTGTGGTAAAATATAGTTGTATTTATAAACATAGGAGGCAGTATATGTGTGGATTTGTAGGTTATGTAAATAAAGATAAGAAAAAAATAAATACAATTAAAGAAATGGCTGATTTAATTACACATAGAGGACCAGATTCTGATGGTTACTACACTGATGATAATATTGCCTTAGGTTTTAGGCGATTATCAATTATTGATTTAAATAATGGATCACAGCCTATTTATAATGAAGATAAAACAAAAGTAATTGTTTTTAATGGAGAAATATATAATTTTGAAGAGTTAAAAGAGGATTTGGTCAAAAAAGGTCATAAATTTTCTACAAATACTGATACTGAGGTTATACTCCATGGCTATGAAGAATATGCAGAAGAAATATTAGATAAATTAAGAGGAATGTTTGCTTTTGTTATATATAATATTAAAAATAAAGAAGTATTCGCAGCAAGAGATTTTTATGGTATTAAGCCATTCTATTATGCTCTAATGGGAGATACTTTTATGTTTGGTTCAGAAATTAAAAGTTTTCTTGTTCATCCTGATTTTGAACGTAAATTTAATACTAGTGCTCTTGAATATTATTTAACATTTCAGTATAATGCCATGGAAGAAACTTTTTTTAAAAATGTATTTAAATTAATGCCTGGACACTATTTAAAATATAAAGATGGTAATATTGATATTACTAAGTATTATGAACTTAAATTTGAAGAAGATGATTCTTTAGACTATGATGAGTGGAAAGATGGAATTAAAGAAAGATTATTTGACTCTATAGAGGCTCATAAAGTAAGTGATGTCGAAGTAGGTTCGTTTTTATCAAGTGGAGTAGATTCTTCATTTATTGCCGCTAATAGTGGAGTTTCCAAAACTTTTACTGTTGGATTTGATAATAAGAATTATAGTGAAATTAGTTATGCTAAAGATTTATCAAAGAAAATTAATACTACTAATATTAATAAAACAATAACTAAAGAAGAGTATTTTAAAAATTTATCTAATATAATGTATTATATGGATGAACCACTCGCAGACCCTTCAGCTGTTGCTTTATATTTTGTTACAAGTATTGCAAGTGAAAATGTTAAAGTATCTTTATCGGGTGAAGGAGCAGATGAAATATTTGGTGGATATAATATTTATCAGGAACCTTTTGTATGGTCTTGGTATTATAAAGTTCCTTATGGTATTAGAAAGGCTATTGGTAAATTAGCAAGTATTTTTCCTAGTCATAGAGGACTTAATTTTTTAGTTAGACGTGGAAAAAAATTAGAAGATAGATTCGTTGGTAATGCTTTTATTTTTGATAATAAAGAAGTTAATAAAATCCTTTCTTTTAAAAGAACTACTAAAGGTTTTCAAGATTTAACTAAGAAATATTATGATGAAGTTTTAGACAAAGATGATGTTACGAAAATGCAATATATTGATTTTAACTTTTGGTTAACAGGAGATATATTACTTAAAGCAGATAAAATGAGTATGGCAAATTCTTTAGAAGTTAGAGTTCCGTTCTTAGATAGGCCACTTATTGATTATGCAAGAAAATTGCCTACTAAATATAAGGTAGATAAATATAAAACTAAAAAAGTATTTAGAGACATTGCAAATGAAAGCCTTGAATCCAAAGTATCAAATAAAAAGAAGTTAGGATTTCCTGTTCCTATTAGAGTATGGATGCGTGAAGATGATGTATATAATACTATTAAAAGTCATTTTATAAAAGCTGATGAATTTTTTAAAGTTAAAAAAATAATTAAATTATTAGATGAGCATAAACAAGGTAAAAAGGACAATAGTAGAAAAATTTGGACTATATATGTATTTTTGCTTTGGTATAAAATTTATTTTGGAGGCGAAAAATGATACCTATATTTTTCTTTATTTCTTTAGTTACTTATATATGTTATATTGGATTTAAATGTAGTAATGGCTTAATTGAATTAAAAACATTAAACTATAATTCAAAAAAATATTTTGATTATATTAAAAAAAATGCTAAAAAATTATTTATAACCCCAGAATTATTATTTATATTATTCCTTATTATCGCTGCAAATGCTAATGAAAAAATCACTGGAATAAGTATGATTATTATATATATGTTTTTATCTTTATATTTGATATTTACTAAAAAAAAGAAACTAACTATCAGCAAAACAATAATTCCCATAGTGATATGTATAGTAATATTATATTTGTTGTTATTTTGTTTTATTGCATATGATTATTACATAACACATAGTTC
>CAVFIJ010000147.1:0-2734 GCA_963622405.1 Bacteroidaceae bacterium
GTAGTTTAGCTTTTAAAACTTCAGAAGTTGTAATATTACTAGTAATTACTACAATACTAAGCTTATTCTTAGGCAGCATAATAACGAATAAGGTTTTAAATTTAAAAATCACCAAAGTAAGTGATAACCTTCAAGAATTTATAAGCAATTATGAATATATAATAAGCAACTATAATGGAAACATAGATGAGGAAGAACTTTTAAATTCCGCTTTAGAAGCTGTATTAAATAAACTTGATAAAAATTCAACCTATATAGATAGTGAAGAAAATTCAAACTTTGATAAACTTCTAGAAGGTAGTTATACAGGCTATGGCATTCAAATAACAAATGATGATAATGATAATATAGTAGTATATAGTGTATTTAAAAATAGCCCTGCCGATGATGCTGGAATAAAGGCAGGCGATATTCTTGTAAAATATAATAACGAAGACATAAAGGGACTGACATCTTCAGAACTAATTAAAAAAATAACAGATAATAATAAAAAAAGCATAAAATTAACTTACAAAAGAAATGATGAAGAAATAACTGTTAAACTAAAAACCGCAACAATAGAACTAAAATCTGTATCGTCAGATACCTATAATGAAAATAATAAAAAAATAGGATACATATATGTTAGTATATTTGCAAATAACACTGCAACACAGTTTAGTAAGCAACTATCAAAGCTAGAAAAAAAAGAAATAGATTCATTAATAATTGATTTGCGTTCTAATAGTGGAGGTTATCTGCAAACGGCAACTACTATGATTTCTGAGTTTTTAGATAAAACCCATCCAATTTATCAAATACAAAAAAATAATAAAATAACTAAATATTATTCAGTAGGAGCAAAAACAAAAAAATATAAAATAATTGTTTTAGTAAATGAAAACAGTGCTTCAGCTGCAGAGATTATGGCATCCGCATTACAAGAACAATATGGGGCAACATTAATAGGGACTAAAACATATGGAAAAGGGACAGTACAAGAATTGCAAAAATTAAGAAGTGGGAACGAATATAAAGTTACCACCAAAAACTGGCTAACTTCTAATGGAAAGTGGATAGATGAAACAGGTATAGAACCAGATATAGAAATAGAATTAAATAGTTCATATTTAGATGAACCATCAACATCTAATGATAACCAGTTACAAAAAGCAATAAAAGAAGCCTCAAAATAAAACAAAGACCAATGATAAAACATTGGTTTTTTTAAAACTTTTTATTACTCTTCATAAAATTTCAAATGAAGTGAGCTGTAATTTTTTGACATCTTAAAAAAAACAGTTATAATAAATATTAAGGACGTGATAAAATGATAAAAAAAGGAGATAAACTGCAGATACAGTGTTATAAACATAATAAAAAAGTCCATCGTAGCTGGGATGAAGCTGTTGTGTTAGATATTAAAGAAGATTATATTGTATGTGGAAATGATAGAACCTTAGTTACAGAATCTATAGGTAATACTTGGAGAACAAAAGAACCTGCTATAATGTATTTTTTTAAAAACAAATGGTATAACATTATTGTACAGCTAAAAAAAGAGGGAATAACTTATTATTGCAATATTGCCTCTCCATATATAATAGAAGAAAAAACAATTAAATATATTGACTACGATCTTGATTTAAGAATATTTCCATCAGGAAGTTTTAAAATTTTAGATAAACAAGAATATAGTTATCACAAAAAAAAGATGAATTATTCTAGCGAGCTAGACAAGATTATTAAAGATTCCTTATCAGAACTTATAAATGATTATAGAGGAAATAAAATATATTTTAATGCCAAACTTAATTTAAAATATAATGAAGAATATAAAAAAATATTAAAATCCTGCACTTCTGACAATTAAAAGCATATACTATTATAGAATTAATAAATATAGAGGTAGATATAAAAAAATAATATTAACAATAGATTAAAATAATGTATTTGCTTAAAAATTGACGTTAAAATAAACAAATTAACTAATTTTTCACAGAAATTAAAACAAAATAGAAAAAAAGTGTTGACATCCATAAACATCTTTGATATATTAAACGTGCTCTTGAGAAAGGAAACAAATACTCAAGGGGAAATATATTAAAATATATTTGAAAAAAAAGTCAAAAAAGTGTTGACAATATCAAAAATATTTGATATATTAAGAACATGCTGATTTAAAGAACGCATTCGTGCATTTTTATAATTAGTAAAAAAAGAAAATGATCTTTGAAAACTGAGCAAAATGTCAATTCATTTGAAATTAGTTAGGACATTCAATTCAAAACACAAATAACAAACAATAATGTTTATTTTTTTTGGAGAGTTTGATCCTGGCTCAGGATGAACGCTGGCGGCATGCCTAAGACATGCAAGTCGTACGAAGTAGCCCATTGAAGAAGGAGTGCTTGCACAAATTTGGATTTGGATTTCTACTTAGTGGCAGACGGGTGAGTAACACGTGGGTAACCTACCTCAGGGACTGGGATAACTATTGGAAACGATAGCTAATACCGGATGATTCATATTTAGATAACTAGATATGCTAAAAGGAGCTTCGGCTTCACCTTGAAATGGGCTTGCGGTGTATTAGCTAGTTGGTGAGGTAATGGCTCACCAAGGCAACGATGCATATCCGAACTGAGAGGTTGATCGGACACATTGGGACTGAGACACGGCCCAAACTCCTACGGGAGGCAGCAGTTAGGAATATTCGTCAATGGGGGAAACCCTGAACGAGCAATGCCGCGTG
>CAVFIJ010000148.1:0-3196 GCA_963622405.1 Bacteroidaceae bacterium
ATTTAATGATAATAGTGTAATACCAAATATGTATATTAAAGATATTTATCATATAGATTATAATTATTTAAAGGAAAACAATATAAAAAGTTTAATTTTTGACATTGATAATACAATTTTAAAAGTTAACAGCACCAATGTTCCAAAAAAGTTAAAACTATTATTTACAAAATTATATAATGATTTTGATATATGCATAGTATCTAATAATAAAAAAGAAAGAGTAGTTCCTGTCGCAGATATTTTAGGTTGTAATTATATATATGAAGCAAAAAAGCCATGTGAAGATGCATTTTCAAAAGCAATTAAACTTTTAAAAACTAAAAAAGAAAATATAGCAATGATAGGAGATCAAATGCTATCTGATATTGCAGGTGCTAATAAATATGGGATATATACAATATTAGTAGATCCATTAGAGAACAAATATGATATAAAAATTGGTACTAGTCGTTTATTACAAAAAATAATAATGAAGAAAATTAAATTTAAACAAGGCAATTATTATATAAATAAAGATAATAGGTTATAATAAAAAAGAGGTGGAAGTATGTATACAAAATATGAATTAGATAATTATAATATTTATTTAGTTAAAATGAAAAAATTTAAAACAATAACTATTTCTATTAATTTTAGAAGAGAAAATGCTCGTGGAGATTGTGTTTATAGTGCTCTTTTAAAAAATATGTTATTGCTTGCAACTGCTAAATATCATGATTTAGATGAACTTTCTAAAGCAAAAATGGATATATATGCACCACACATTTCTATCACAACATATCTAAGTGGAAAAGAGAGAAATATATGTATAGAAGGTACCTTTGCTGATGAAAAATATACTGAAACTAGTATGAATGAAAAAAGCATTAAATTTATAATGGATTATTTTTGGGATCCTTACGTAGAAAATAATAGTTTTAATAAAGAAACATTTAATATATGTAAATATAGATATATTGAACAGTTAAAAAACACAAAAGATAATCCAGATGATTATATAAAAACAAAATTAGATGAAAAAATGGATATAATGCCTTTTGATGTAGAAACAATAAATGATTGTATTCAAATGGCTGAAAAAATAACTGCTAAAGATTTATATAAATATTATAAAAGTATATTTAACGAAGATGCATTAGATATCTTTGTTGCAGGGGACTTTGCTGATGAAAAAATGCTAGATATAATAAAACCATTAGTAAAAGGCAACTTCAAACAATCATACAAAAATAGAATAATTGAAAGATGCAAACAAAAAAAAGAAATAAAAGAATTTATAGAACAACTTCCAAATGAACAAAGTAAGCTTGCTATTGGGCTTAAACAATATGGCTTAAATGAATTTGAAAGAAAATATTCATCACTAGCTTATTTTAATATACTAGGTGGTGGCTGGAACTCTAAATTAAATAAATCAGTAAGAGGAAAAAATTCAATGTGTTATTATATATATACATCAAGGCTTATGACTTTTAATGTTGGTTTTATTCATTCTGGAATTTCAAGTGAAAACTATGAAAAAGTACTTAATTTAATAAAACAAGAAATGAAAAATATAAAAGATGGTAAAATAACTGAAGAAGAATTAAATATAGTAAAAGAAACATATATTAATGCTTTAACAAACATTGAAGATAGCCAAGTTGAAACACTTGATAGTATAATATCTGAAATATTTTCAGATACAGATCCTATTAAGGAAAGGATTAAAAATATAAAAAAAGTAACAATCCAAGATGTTAAAAATGTGGCTTCTAAAATAGAAATAGATACAATATATTTGTTAAAAGGAGAATGTAAATGACCATAAAAGAATTTAAAAATTTAAATACTAAAATCTATGAAGAAACATTGCCATGTGGTCTTAAAATATATATTTGTCCAATAGAAAGACATGAAACCCATGCAAGAATAGTATCTAAATTTGGAGGCTCATATTTAGAATTTAAAAAACCTAATAGTGATGAGTTTGTAAAAGTTCCAGCTGGTACTGCTCACTTTTTAGAACATAAAATGTTTGAACAAGAAGATGGTATTGATATAATGGATATTTTCCAAAAAAATGGTGCATTAAGTAATGCTTTTACAAGTTCATTTCATACAACATATTTCTTTACTTCCCCTAATCATTTTTATGATAATTTAACCTATTTATTAAAGTGTGTTACTGAGCCTTATTATACTGATGAAAATGTAAAAAAAGAAGTAGGAATAATTGAACAAGAAATTAAAGCCACATTAGATAATCCTAATTATAAAGCTTACTATACAACTATACATAATCTTTTTCAAAAACTACCTTTTAGGTTTCCAGTTGCGGGATCTGTAGAAAGTATAAAACAAATAAATAAAGAAGTTTTATATGACTGTTATAAAACATTTTATCATCCATCAAATATGTATTTAGTAATAACAGGAAATGTAGAACCTAAAAAATGTATAAATTTTATTAAAGATTTTTATTTAAAATTAAATTTAAAAAAAGAAAATCCTATTATAATAAAGAAATATAATGAACCTAATGAAGTATATAAAACAAAAGAAATAGTTAATAAAAATATTACTAATAAAATTATAGATATTGCCTATAAATTAAATTATACTGCTATTAATTTACCTTTATATAAAATTGGACTTTATTTGCATATTTATATGCATATTAGATTTGGAACTATATCTAAGTTTAATAAAGCAACCTTTAAAGATAAAAACATAATAAGACCAGTTGATTTTAATTATATAATAATAAATGATGAGTTTATTATGCTTGAGTTAGATACTGAAGTTATCAGCGAAAAAGGAATATTTGAGTTAATACATAATAACCTTTGTTTAAAAGAAATGAAAGAAGAGGAATTTGAATTAATAAAGAAAAATTTATTAAAATCATTAGTTTTATCTACTGATAACGTCTCTTCTCTTGCTAATTTAATAGATAATTCTTTAAAATTATATAATGAAATACAATATAATGCCCATCAATCTATTTTAGAGTTAAACTTTAATGAACTTAAAAAAGTAATTAATTCTTTAGATTTTTCTAATCATACAATGACAATAGTTCAAAAAGGTTGATTTAAAAAAATTAACATAATAAAAAAATCAGAAATTGTTTTTTCTGATTTTTTCTTTAAAAACAAGGTAAACACGTCTGATATTTGATATAATTTAATTGGTAAATAAAATTATTACT
>CAVFIJ010000149.1:0-4452 GCA_963622405.1 Bacteroidaceae bacterium
CCATAATATCATAGTGCATTATATCAGCGTATTCATTTAATTTTTCTATATTTTCTTTTTCATCTTGAATCTTTAAATAAGATGTTGCGATTTTCATAGTATCACCCTTTATTTATAAAATTAACATAATTATCATATCTAGATTTTAGAATAATTCCATCATCTACCATTTTTTTTATTTGACATTCATCTTCTTTTATATGCATACAATCTCTATATTTACAGTCTTTTCTATATTTATTAAATTCAGCAAAGCCATCTCTTATATCTTCTTTAGTCATATCCTTAAAATATAAAGATGAAAAACCAGGAGTATCTGCGACTAAACCACCATTTATTTCTATTAAACTAGTATGTCTAGTAGTATGCTTACCTCTACCTAAAGCATGAGAAATCTCTCCAGTACGTAATTTTAAATTAACATCTAACTTATTTAGTAAAGTGCTTTTACCAGCACCACTTTGGCCGGTAAAAACACTTACTTTTCCTTTGAATATTTCTTTTATTTTAGATAGTTCATCATTATAATAAACATCATATAGCTTACTATAATATTCATATATTTTTTTAAAACTTTGCATCTCTTCTATAGAAAGTAAATCTTTTTTGGTAAAAATTATAATAGGTTTAATATCATTAAATTCTATAATAGTAAGAAGTTTATCTAAAAGATTACTATCAAAGTCAGGCATTTTAAGAGCTGCGATAATAATTACTATATCTATATTAGCTACTCTTGGCCTATCAAGTTCATTTTTTCTATCTAAAATTTCTAATATATATTTATTTTTTAAATCAATTTTTACAAAATCGCCAACTATAGGAGAAATATTTATAGTTCTAAATTTCCCTCTTGCTTTACAAATATAACATTCATCATCTATTTTTACAGTATAATCATCACTTATTTGTTTTATAATCCTTCCAATCACTACTCAGCCTCCGGATCTACTCCAGCTCCTGCGGTATCATCAGTAGGTGTTTCACTAGTTTGTTTTTCTGCGTTTTTTACAACGTTTATAACAAGAGTACTATTTGTGTTTATTTTAGAACCAGAAGCCATATTTTGTCCAACAATAGTACCATTATTTTTACTTTCATCAGTAACTTCTTTTATTTCAAGAGTAATATTTTTCTCTTTAGCCCATGCAGTCGCATCATCTACACTATAACCTTTAGTAAAATCGGGATATACTTCATAAAGAGACGCAATGGTTAAAGTTATTTCATCTCCTTTACCAATTTTTTCTCCTTTTTTAACACTTTGTTCAATTATAGTATCAGCTTTGTATCCAGCTGTATTTTCAACCTCTTTATTTTGAATATTTACAGTTATACCTTTTTCTTCTAATTCTTCTTTTATATCTTTATAATCTTTACCAGTATAATCCTCTATTTCTATTTTTTTAACACCTTTAGATACAACTAAAGTAATCTTTTCATTTTTATTAACTTTAGTACCTTGTTTAGGCATTGTTTTAATAACTTTGCCTTTAACTATTTCATCATCATATTTTTTCTTAAGTTTACTATTTACTGTAAATCCTTTTTCTTTAAGCATTTCTTTAGCTTGTTTTACAGTCATATCCGTAACATTAGGTACTTTTGCTGTAGTATCTGCTAGAAAAGAAGGATAAATAAAGAATACAAATATAACACCAAGTAATAAGATACCTGCAATAATACCCATTATTTTGATTTTTTTATCAAGCTTCTGTTCTTTATTTTTATTACTCTTTTTCTTAGTTCTCTTTTCTCTAGTTTCCATATCATCCTCATCATCCAAAGCAAAATCAGTTTCAGGATATTCATACTGAACTAATTCTTCATCAAATCTATCTTCATCAAGAACTGTTTTTAAATCATTATGCATCTCTAAAGCAGATTTATATCTATTCATTGGGTTTTTAGCACAAGCTTTTAAAATAACATTAAATACTGAATTAGGTAAATCTGGAATAATTTTTGTTAAATCTGGAAGTGGATTTTTAATATGTTTAATAGCAACTTCTACAGGTGAATCACCTTTAAAAGGTACTCTTCCAGCAATAAGTTCAAACATAAGTATACCAAGTGAATAAATATCTCCTTTAAAATCAGATACGCCTCCACTTGCTTGTTCTGGTGGTAGATAATAAACTGTACCCATTACACTATTAGTTTGTGTAAGCTCATTACTTCCTAGTTGAGCCGCAATACCAAAGTCCATCACTTTAACTCTGCCATCTTCTAAGATTATTACATTTTGAGGTTTAATATCTCTATGAATAATATAACTTTCATGTGCTTTAGCAATTGCCGAAGTAAGTTGTAACATAATATCTACAACTTCTGGTAAAGTAATACTTCCTCTTCTTTTAATAAGTTGCTTTAAAGTTTTACCCTCAACATATTCCATAACAATAAAATACTTACCATGGTCTTCTCCAACATCATAAACTTCTACAATATTAGGATGAGTAAGGGAACTAGCTGAAACAGCTTCTCTTTGAAATCTTCTTACAAACTTTTCATCTGCCGCTAAATCACCTCTTAATATTTTAACAGCAACCTTTCTATTTAAACAAGGATCATATGCTAAATAAACATTAGCCATTCCACCTTCTCCAATTGGTCTTATTATTTCATATCTATCATCAATTTTTTTACCACTTTCTATCATTTGTTTACCTCCATATTTAAGTATGCGGCCGTGATATTGTCAGTACCGCCCCTATTATTACATTTTAAAATTAACTTTTGTAGTTTTTCATCTATAGCAAGTTCACTATCAAGCACTTTTTCAATTTGTTCTTTTTCTAGCATATTTGTAAGACCATCACTACATAAGAATATACCATCAATATCTGTTTCAACATCAAATATATCCATCTCTACTGTCATATTAGCACCTAGTGCCCTCATTAAAACATTTTTCCTTGGATGATTTCTAGCCTCTTCTTCTGTAAGTTCTCCAGATTTAACAAGCAAATTAACAAGAGTATGGTCAGAAGTTATTTTATGTAATTTATTACCTTTAATAACAAAGCCTGAAGAATCTCCAATATTACCAAATAATAAATAATCAGGAGTAAGTAAAGCTAAAACAAGGGTTGTTCCCATTCCATTACTTTCTGGATGCTCCATAGTATATTTATAAAGAGATACATTAGCTTCACTAACAGTATCTTTAATAAATGTAATTGCTTCTTCCTTAGTTCCAACTGTACTAGTATTTAAAAATCTCTTACCAATACTTGCAATAGCAATAGAAGACGCTATTTCGCCACCCTTATGGCCTCCCATGCCATCGCCTACAACCATTAAAATCTCTCCACTATCATTTTTAACAATAGTAACTGAATCTACATTATGATCTCTTATTTTTCCTGGGTCTGTTAAGTACGAATATTCCATTATTTATCCTCCTCGTATTCTGAACGAAGCTGTCCACACGCTGCACTTACTTCATTACCAAATTTCTTTCTAATAGTTACATTTATTCCATTTTGTTTTAATATATCATAAAAATGCATTATTTTCTCATCACTAGATTTTTTAAAATTAATATGACTAGTTTCATTATAAGGAATTAAATTAACATATGCATTCAATCCCTTAAGTAAATGAACTAGTTCATAAGCACATTTATCTGTATCATTAATATTATCTAACATAATATATTCAAAGGTAACTCTTCTATTAGTTACATTTATATATTCTCTAATTGCATTAATAATATCTGTTATTTTATAAGCTTTATTTATTTTCATTAACTTACTTCTAATTTCATCATTTGGAGCATGAAGTGAAATAGCTAAATTAACTTGTAATTTTTCATTAGTAAATTCTTTTATTTTAGGTACTATACCACAAGTAGATACCGTTATATGTCTTGCTCCAATATCAATACCTTTATTACAGTTTACTATTTTAATAAACTTCATAACATTATCATAGTTATCAAAAGGTTCTCCAATACCCATTAAAACTATATGTGAAATGCGTATATTTTCTTCTTTTTCTAAAATTAATATTTGACTTACCATCTCGGATGTTTCAAGATTTCTAAGTTTAGACTTTCTACCACTTTCACAAAAAGCACATCCCATATTACATCCCACTTGAGTAGATACACATAAACTATTTCCATAATCATGAATCATTAAAACAGCTTCTACTTTAGATGAATCTTTAAGTTCAAATAAATACTTATAAACATTTTTACCCCTTTGTTTATTAATAATAGTGGGTTTATAAAATGTAAAGTCATTTTCCAATTTTAAAATAATATCTTTTTTAATATTAGTCATTTCATCAAAAGAAGATACTCTTTTTTTATAAAGCCAGTCATATACTTGAATAGCCTTAAATTTTTTCTCACCAATATTTATAAAATATTCTTCTAATTCTTCAATTGTTTTTCCATATATATCCATATTCCCACCTTATATTAAATTATATCAAAAAAAC
>CAVFIJ010000150.1:0-2264 GCA_963622405.1 Bacteroidaceae bacterium
CATCTATTGTTATTATGTTTCTATTATGAAATATAGGTTTTATATTTGAATATTTACATATAAAATTTAGTCGTTCTTTTATACCATCGTCAAATAGTAATAAATCTTTATGAATTTTAAGCACAAAAAATTTCACCAGCTTTCGGCAAGTGAAACTTTTTTATAAAAATCTATGCTAAATCCGAATTTTTTTGTAAAAGTTCGAATGTACGTGCTTATGGTGCCGGAAACAGGATTTGAACCCGCGACCTACTGATTACGAAACAGTTGCTCTACCAACTGAGCTATTCCGGCAAAAAGTATATATAAAAATATATATACTAATAATTATCTAAGAAATTATGTTTATCTCCATTTTTAGTATAGGACAGTATACAATCTAAATTTACATTATCTAATGCTTTAAATATATTATGATCTACTTCTTTATTTTTTTCTCTAAGATTTTTAATAAGTTCTTTTACTTCATCTCTTTTACTACTTGTAAGATTATTTTCATCATCTTTAATAAGCGGACAACCACAATTAATAAAAGATAAATTATTATAATCTCTCCAGTTAATGATATCTTGTTCTTTTATTAAATATAGTGGCCTTATAAGTTCTAAGCCATCAAAGTTTTTACTGCGAACTTTAGGTAACATAGTTTTAATTTCTGCTCCATAGAGCATTGATAGCATAGTTGTTTCTATTACATCATCAAAGTGATGCCCTAAAGCAATTTTGTTACATCCAAGTTCTTTAGCTTTATTATAAAGATGTCCTCTACGCATTCTAGCACATAAGTAGCATGGTTTTTCTGCACTTAATTTATCAGCAACTTTAAATATATCGCTTTCAAAAATTTCTAAGTTTATATTTAATTTTTTAGCATTCTCTTTAATCATAGATAAGTTAATATTATTATATCCAGGATTCATAGAAACATAAAAAGCTTCAAAACTTACCTTACCATGTTTTTGTATTTCTTCTATACATTTAGCAAGTAAAAAGGAATCTTTACCTCCACTTACACAAACCATTATTTTATCGCCGTCTTCTATTAATTTATAATCTCTAATAGCCTTAGAAAATTTACTCCATATCTCTTTTCTATATGTTTTTATAATAGTTCTTTCAATTTCTTGATATAGTTTCACTAATTACCACCTATAACATTATACACATTTTTAATATTAAATGTAAAGCATTATTTGACTTGAATACCTCCAATAGAATTACCCATATTTCCTGCATAATCACTTATACCTGTTACCCATGGTAACCATTTTTTCTTTTTATTGTCATATACTCTATATGTAGCATTTTTTATTTGAATAGCATCAATATCATTAGGTAAATTACCTGCATAAAGGCCACTTCCTGTTACCCATGGTAACCACTTATTTTTTATTTTATCATGAGCTCTATAGGTAAAATTATCTATTTTATATGCACTTATTCCATTTCCTAAATTTCCAGCATAACTGTTTGTATTAATTTTTACATTTGGTAACCATTTATTTTTTTTATTATCATATGCTCTATAATAAATATTTGAAATATTGTTAGTACTATTAGGTAAATCGCTATTTATATAATTTGTTGGATTAACTCTTTTATTTGAACTAGTGCCACCTTTATAAAGTTCAAAATGTAAGTGTATACCATAAGCATTACCACTATCACCCATATAACCTATAATAGAGCCAGCATTAACTATATCTCCTTTTTTTACACTTACACTTTTCAAATGGCAATAATGAGTATAATATCCATTACTATGTTTAATCATAACCCTATTGCCCCAAGTAGCATTACCAGTAGATTTTTTATTGTTTTTATATCCAGTTTGAACAAACACTATAATACCTTTAGAGTGTGCAGTTACATAGTCGCTTTTGTTTTTATATCCAACTATATCTATACCATCATGCTTTCCTTTAATATAATTTTGTGTAACTTGATTATTATGATTTTTTAATATTCTGCTCATAAGCACCTCCTATAATATCATAGTTATAAAAAGAATAATTGAGAGTGTTATAAACTAAAAAAACATTAGATTTCTTTTTCTAATGTTTTTATGTCTTTTTGTGATAAGCCAGTATATTTGATAATAGTATTTATTGGTACATTATCTTTTAACATATTCTTAGCAGTTTCTAATCTTGCAAATGTTATACCTTTGGCTTCACCGATACTGATTCCTTGTTCTTTCCCGATACTAATTCCTTGTTCTTTCCCGTTTTCTAATGCTTCTTCAATGTCATAGTCATGCATAG
>CAVFIJ010000151.1:0-5008 GCA_963622405.1 Bacteroidaceae bacterium
TATATCACTAAATAACGTTTTTTTCAAATCAAAATTTCGGGATATTTATTTACTTTTTTGTAATACTAAAATTAGAGGTGAGAGAATGAAATTAAATATTATTAATTTTAATGTAAAAAATAACACTAAGAAGAAAAACTATGATGGTGGTGATTCTCCTAAAAAATTAAGAGAAATAATTAAAGGATATAATGTAAATGTTGCTTGTTTACAAGAAGTTAATGATAATTACAAAAATAAGTTAAAAAAATATTTGCCTGATTTTAAATTTTATGGTAATAATAGATTTAAAAAAAATAGTTTATTGTATAAAAGATATAATGAAATCAATGGGATAGTATCTAATTTAGATACTGAGGAATGCAAAACACTTTTTCTTACTAAAGATAGTAAACAAAATAAAAGAAATTTGTTTTCAATTTTCCCATGTATGGCAACCATTATTAAACTTAAATGTGGTATTATTGTCATTAATACGCATCTTGATTATTTAAGTAGTATTGCTAGAAAAAAACATCTTGAGTATTTGAAAGATATTATAAGAGAGTACAAAGAATTCCCTATTATTTTAACTGGAGGATTTAATTTAAATACCAATGATGAATTGTTTGAAGATTTTATTATATTTATGGAGGCATGTGGGAGTAAACTTGTACCAATTAATACAAATACATATAAGGGGACAGGTAAATTATGCAATCCAGACCATATATTTATTCCAAATAATTATAATATAAATAATCTTCAAGTGTTAGATACAGCATTAAGTGATCATAGATTGATAGTATTAGAAATAGAATCAAAATAAAAACCCTATATATTAAGGGTTATTTTTTACTGGTGCTTGCGGAGGGACTTGAACCCTCACGGTATTGCTACCATTGGATTTTGAGTCCAACGCGTCTACCAATTCCACCACGCAAGCAACTGAAACAATTATAGCATAAAAAAATTTAAAAAAAAATAAATTTTTATACTTTTACCCAAAATTCATATAAATTAGCTTCAAAATACCTTGAATTATCTTTGGCAATTTTGGGTAAAATTTAATTGTTATATATGTCAATTTATCTTAAATCTTCATTTGCACCTTAAAATATGTAGTGTTATATTATTGTGCGAAGAAACAAATCTGATGTTTCTTCAAGTTTAATAACTTAAATGCCCTTTTTCACCACTCCAACACCTTATATACTTAGGGCATAGGTTATTTATATACGGAGCTTTTCTTTTTTGCACTTCTTTTTTCTATTACATACCTTATTTGTTCATACATCTATCTAGTTTTTAATGGGGCAAGCTCCGTAAAAAAACAGTCTAATTTTTTAAATTAGCTGTTTTTATATTTTCTTCCATTAATTTTTTAATTTCATTATATAATTTTTCATTAGCACTTTCTAAATCGCCTGTGACTTTAAATGGTTTCCCAAATCTTACTGTTAAATTTTTACTTCTAAATTTATATTCTCCAGTAATACCAAAAGGGATTATATAGGCATTACTTTTTTTTGCTAGTGATACGGCTCCAAATTTAAATGGAAGGAGAAATTTATCAGTTTTGTTTCTAGTTCCTTCTGGAAAAATACCAATCGCACCACCTTGCTTTAATACTTCTAATGCTTTAGATGAAGCTGTATCTTTTTTGTTGCCTCTATCTACGGGAATGCAATGTACTGCTTTAAAAAACCACGCTAATTTGCCTTCAAAATATTCTTTTTTTGCCATATAAGTTATTATTCTTTTGGTTGAAATGATTGTTGGGCACTGATCATATACATGTTTATGATTTCCTGCTATAACAATAGGTCCTTCTACATTAAGTGCTTCTTTATTAATAATTTTTGGATTATACCATAATCTAAATATTGGGCTTAAAATGAATCTAAATATTTTATACATCATGATGTTTTCTCTTCTCCTCTTCCATTAATTTTCGGTAGTCAATTTTTCCAATTAGAGTTTTAGGTAAACTTTTTCTAAACTCAAATTCATAGGGAATAGAATGTTTTGATAAATGTTTTTCACAAAACCTTTTAATGCTTCCCTTAGGATTAATACCAATATAATCATTTTTAAGGACAATGAATGCCTTAGGTACTTCAACTTTATAAGAATGAGGTATACCAATAACTGTACAATTAAGTACCGCAGGATGCTGGAGAATAATGTTTTCAATATAACTTGGATAAACATTATATCCAGATGATACTATCATTCTTTTAAGTCTTTGTTTATAGTAAAAAATTCCATTATTATCCATATATCCAATATCTCCAGTATGTAACCATAAATATCCGTCATTATGGATTCTTAAAATATCATTGGTTGCTACTTCATTATCTAAATAGCCCATCATTACTGTTGGACCACTAATGCATATTTCACCATCCTCAAAAGGTTTAACAGCATCCCCTGTTTCGGGATTTACAATTTTAAAATAATTTCCAGGGAAAGGTATTCCAATGCTACCTTCTTTATTAGCTTTACCAAAAGATAAGGTAACTGCGGCGAGAGCTTCTGTCATTCCATAGCCTTGACAAATAGTTTCATTAGAACCGTGCTGTTTTAGATAGTTATTAATTTTATTATTTAAACTGGTAGATAATATATCTCCACCAGATATGACGTATTTTAAATATGATAAGTCTAAATTCTTAACATTATGTGAATTTACCAATGCTTCATATAATGTAGGAACACCCATAATTAAATTAGGCTTTGTTTTATTAATTAAAATATCAAATTTTCTTGAATTAAACTGTGGAACTAAAATAACTTTAGCACCAAAGCATAAAGGAGTATTTGTACAGACTCCAAGGCCAAATCCATGAAAAAGAGGTAATATGGTAAGAACAGAATCTCCAGGGGTTACTTTTTTAAAAATAAACTTTGATTGTTCTGTTAAAGCATTAAAACATTTATTACTTAAAACAATGCCTTTAGGGCTACCAGTTGTTCCCCCACTATGAAGTATTACAGCAGGAGAGTCCATTCCTTTTTTATTTGCTATAACAGTTTCTTTTGTTTTTTTGTAAAATCTTTTCCAAGATATGTAACGTTCATCTTTTCTTCTTGGTAGTTTAATTTTTTTCCGCGTAGTAAGTTTATATCCTGCTTTTAAATGTAAGGGCATATAGTTTGCAGCTGATACAATAACTGTTTTTTCAACCTTAGTATAATTAATAATATTATTTATTTTTTCAAAGCATACATCAATTGCAATTAAAAATTTTGCATGGTTATTTATTAAATAGTTTTTAATTTCTTCTTCAGCAGATAAAGGATGTATCATATTTGCAATTGCTCCTATTTTGTTTATTGCATAAAAGCAAATTACAGCTTCAGGAATATTTGCACTACAAATTGTAACAACATCATTTGTTTTAATTTTATATTTTTTTAAAGATGCTGCTACATCATTAATCATATTTAATAATTTAGTATAGCTTATTTTTTTTCCAAAATATTCTAAAGCTGTTAAATTAGAGTGTTTAATAGCAGAATCTTCAAAATATTCATAAATAGTTTTGTTTTGCACTTTAATATCTCGCTCTTTTTTATTATAAAATTTTTTCCATGGTGCATTAGGTTTTTTTAATCTTTTTATTTTATTAATTGTTTCCATTTTTTTCACCACCTATAATAAGTTTATTAACTTTATCTCTAAGTAATTCAGTTTCTTTTTTGAAATCATTAGATAAAACTTTATAAGGCTTACCAAAAGCAATTTTAACTGATTTTCTAAATGGTTTATATTTACCTGTAATTGCAAAAGGAATAATTTCACTTTTAGTTTCATAAGCCATTCTAACCGCACCAGTTTTAAATTTCATAGTAATATCATCTGTTTTATTAACAGTACCTTCTGGAAAGATTCCAATTATTTCATTATTATTTAATACCTTTATAGAAGAAGGCATAACATTAGGGTCTTTTTCTCTTCTGTTCACAGGAATAATTCCCATTTTTTTAAAAGCAAATCCTAATGGACCATTTATTAGTTCATCTTTTGCCAAAAAATGGATAACTCTTTTATTACAAGCTAATATAAAAACAGGGTCTAAAATATTTGTATGTGTACCTGCAAGTACACATCTCCCTTTTACTGGTATATTTTCTTTGCCTATAATAGTAGGTCTATAAAAGGTTTTAAACCATATTGTTAAGATAGGTTTTAAAATTTTATACAAGGACTGATCCATGTTATCACCTAGATAATTGTATCATGTATACATTAATAAGTAAATTAGCAAATTCAGATGTAGTTGACAAAGCAAGTAATTTATTCTAAAATATTATACAAGAGAGAGGGTGCTAAAATGTACCAAGAAAGAATTGCATTAACACCAAAAGATATTCTAGAAAAAGAATTCAAAATAGACACAAGAGGCTATAGACCTCAAGAAGTTGATAAATTTCTAGATACTATTATAAGTGATTACGAGGAACTATTTTCAATGCTAAGGGAATATGAAAGAGACAGAAAAGAATTGGTTGAGGAAAATATGCACTTAAAACAGGAAATAAGAAATTTACGTTCAAAAATAGAAATTTTAAGAGATTCAAGTAATGTTGGAGATGTAAACAATGCTGATTTGCTTAGGAGAATATCCAATCTTGAAAAAATAATATATGGAGAAAAATAATATTTTGACAAACGCTGCATTCAAAGTAATGTAGAGGAAAGTCCATACTTGCACGCTCCTGAGATGGACGTAGTGATTGTGTTTAGGGAAAAAATAACCTAAAGTAGTCTTTAGACTAACGACGTTTGATGGCCTAAGGTTTATCTATGGCCTAGAATGTAAAGTGCCGCAGTGACGATTTTTTTGGAAACGGAAAAGTGAAACGTGGTAAACTCCGCAAGCAAGAAACCCAAATTATGGTAGGGGAACTCAAATGGGAGAAATGAATCCTTGCTGAGATCAGGAAACTGATAGATAAATGTTTGTCACCTCGAATGAGGAACAGAATATGGCTTATAAAATATTATTTTTTTTATATAAAT
>CAVFIJ010000152.1:0-4905 GCA_963622405.1 Bacteroidaceae bacterium
CCCCCACTTATATAATAATTTGTTTGTTTTAAAATTACTTGCTTTTATTTAAAAAAAATAATTTTTTTGTATTTTCTCATTTACATGGTATAATTACTAATGGATATAATACTGAAAGGAGTATATATATGTGTGGTGTAATTGGATACGCTGGTAAAAGCAACGCAATTGATGTTTTAATAAATGGCTTAAAAGCATTAGAATATAGAGGTTATGATTCTGTTGGAATTGCTTATAAAACTTGCAACAGAACAGAAATAATTAAAGCTGTTGGTAAAATTAAAAATTTAGAAAATAAACTTCCAGATAAGTTATATGCTAATATAGGAATAGGACATACAAGATGGGCAACTCATGGAAGCCCAACTGAAATAAACTGCCATCCTCATAAAAATGGCAAATTTACCATTGTTCATAACGGAATAATAGAAAATTATGAAATACTAAAAAAATTATTAATAAAAAGTAAATATAAATTTAAATCAGAAACAGATAGTGAAGTAATCGCTGCCCTTCTTGATAAATTATATAAAGAAAATAATAATATGTTATTTGTTTTAAGCGAACTTAAAAAACTATTAATTGGCTCTTATGCAATTGAAATACTTTGTGATGATGAACCAAATAACTTATACGCTATTAGAAAAGATAGTCCCCTAATTGTTGGTATAAGCAAAGATGGCTATTTTATTGCATCAGATGTACCTGCTATATTAAAATATACAAATAAATATATTTTAATTGAAGATGAAATTATATTATTAAACGATAAATTACATATTTATAATAATAAATTAGAAGAAATTAATAAAAAAGCTTTAGAATTTGATGGAACTATAGAAACTGCCGAAAAAAATGGATTTGAACACTTTATGCTTAAAGAAATTAACGAAGAACCAAGTGTTGTAAAAAGTATTATAAATAAAATACTAAAACAAGGTTTAAATTCATTAGAAAATGAATTAGTTGACTTATCCAAATATAATAATATAACTTTTGTAGGATGTGGTAGTGCCTATCATGCAGCTTTAATTGGTAAATATTTGACTGAAAAATATGTTGATATAAAATCTGATGTATATATATCAAGCGAATTTAGGTATCAAAAGAATTTTCTTAATAAAGATACATTAGTTATATTTATATCACAATCAGGAGAAACAGCAGATACTCTAGCAAGTCTTAGAAAAGTAGTAGAACAAGATATAGATACACTTGCCATTGTAAACGTAATTGGAAGTTCTATTGCAAGAGAAGCAAAAAAAACAATATACACTGGTGCTGGGCCTGAAATTTCAGTTGCAACTACAAAAGCATATATTGCTCAAATAACCATATTAAGTCTTATAATACTAAATAGTGGCTTTAAAAATAAAAATATAACTGAAAAAAAAGCATTAGAAATAATTGATTCATTTTATAGTCTTCCAGATATATTAACAAATTTAATAAAAAAATATGATAATATAAGCCAAAAAATATATAAAAAAGATGAATGCTTCTTTGTTGGAAGAGGTATTGATTATGCAATTGGAAAAGAAGGTTCACTAAAATTAAAAGAAATATCATATATTAATTCCATTGCTGTTGCTGCTGGTGAACTAAAACACGGAACTTTATCATTAATTGATGAAGGAACTAATATAATTGCAATAATAACTGATAATAATATAGCAGATAAAACTATAAACAATATAAAAGAAGCTAAAGCAAGGGGTGCTAAAATAACTTTAATAGCAACTGATAATATTAAAAACGAATTTTCTTTTGCAGATAATAAAGTAATAATTCCTTATATCAATGACTTTATTAATCCTATTATTACTATTTTACCTATTCAGTTAATTAGCTATGAAGTTGCAAAGTTAAGAGGCTGTGATATAGATAAACCTAAAAATTTAGCAAAATCTGTTACAGTAGAATAAAAAAAGACCATCAGGTCTTTTTTATAAATATCCTTTAACTTCTGTTATAGCTTTTTCTCCAAACTTCTTTAAATCTTTAGCCAGCTTAATAATATCTTTATTTCCTTTATCAAAATATACAGATATTTTCTTTTCCATCTCAGTATTTCCCATTAAATAACCTTCCATAAGCATACTACCAATAGCAGAGTCGCTATTATCTTTTAATACTTCTTTTTTTATACCCATTTTACTCATAACCTCAGCCATAATCCCTTTATTCTTAGGGTTAAATTTATATTTCTTAATTAATTTTTCACTTTCTTTTAAATATTTCTCATACTCTTTTAAATGAGTTTCAACTAAAGGTTTTATTTTATTATCTTTGCCTTTTAAACTAGTAAGCAAATCAGTTAATGATTTAACAGCCATATCTGCTGTTTGATAAATATATTCAAGCAATTCTAAATTATTATCCATACTTTTCCCTCCTAAATTAATTATGAACAAAATAAAAAAAATTATACTAGATATTCTAATATAATTTTAATCATCATCATCGGCAAAGAAGTCATCAAAGAATTGATCATCAGTAATATAATCATCATCATCAATATCTATTTTTTTATTTAATGTTTCATTCGCCTTTTTAGTTATCTTCGCTGCAAAATCATCTTTATCAATTTTTCTATATGATTTTTTTATTTCCTGAGAAGGTTTCTCTATATTATGTTTTTTTTCTTCAAATGGTTTAATAATTATATTATCCTCTTTTGAATCTTCTGATACCTTCTTTACTTCCTCTTTCTTTATAACTGGTTTTATTTCTTGAACCTCTTCTTTTGGTATAGATGTTTTCTTTTTAGGTGTTGGAATAACAGGATTTACATCTTTTAAACTAACCTTAGATGGTTTAATTTTATTATCAGCTATAGACTTCTTAGAAGATTGAATATCTTTTTTAGCTTCTGCCTCTTCTGCCTCTAACTGGGCAATTCTAGCATCAATTTTCTTAATAAGAGAATCAACATCAACACCTTTAGGTTTAGCACTCCCTCCTCCACTAAACATAGATGAAGGATTAAATCCACCACCCATAGGACTTCTCATTCCCATGTTAGCACCACCATTAATTAATTGGTTAACTTTCTCTTCTTTCTTTTTATTAACAAAACCTTTTAAATCAAATACGTGAATTTCTTGTTTTTCACGACTAGGATATTCAGCATTTTTTCCATCATAATCAGTCTTATAAAAATCTCCCCAATTAGATGCATAATCTAATTTAAGTGTTCCTTTATACGGATTAAGTCTACTTCTAAGTAAAATAAAGTCACCCATTTTCAATTTTTGTAAATCACTGACAGAAATAAGTGGCCTATTTTCTTCTTTCTTTTTATCACCTTCACCCGTTTTTACTTTTATCTCACCACACATTTTACTTATCTCTTCTAGTGCCGCAAGTTCTGTACTAATTAAATATATTGTATTACCACAGTTACCTCTAATAGTATCTGCTTTGTTTTTACCATAAACTTCTGCTAATTGGGCAAAGTTCTGAATAACAAAGTAAAAACGCATATTTCTACTACGGGCAGCTGAAACCATTGTTTCAACATCTTTAAGTGGTGGCATATTAGCAAATTCATCAAGTAAGAAATTAGTTCTATAAGGTAATTTACCACCTTGCCTTTGTGCATAATCAACCAAGGCTTCATAACATTGCTTTATAAATATAGTAACAAGTGGATGATAAGTTTTCTTTTCATCCTGAATAACTATAAATACAGCCGTTTTCTTACTACCTATATCATCCATTTCAAAATCACTATGTGAAAGCATTTCTGAAATATTTTCACGAGATGCAAAAAGTCTTAACTTTTGTTTAAAAACAGATAAAATACTTCCTCTTGTATCAGTAGGAGAAATTAAAGTAGATGAGGCTGATACATATGCTGGAGATGATGGATTTTTAGTATTAAAATAAGCATTAACATAAGGTACATTAGGCCCGCTTTTTTCTTCACCAACCGTTGTAAAAATATTAACACTATTTAAATTAATCTCTTCTTCTTTAGCATCATCAAAAAGTCCTAAACATATACCTGAAAAATAATCTGCTGAAGTTTTCTCCCAAAAGGGATCTGAATTTTGGGATTTCTCATCATACAATATATTTATAGCAAGGTCATCTATAAGTTCATTTGCTTTATCTTTATTACCGTTTTTATAATATACATAAGGTAAATGTAAAGGATTCCAGCCACTACCATTTTGAGGATTACGGAAATTCAAAATAATAACATTATATCCTCTTTTTTTAAGAAAAGCAGATGTTCCTTCATACAGTTCACCTTTTGGATCTGTAACAATCATAGATTCATTATGCTTAGCTAATGATTTTATTAAAGGGAACATTGTAATTTGTGTTTTACCTGCACCAGTAGAACCAATAATTATATTATGGTATCCTCCATTATCAACCCACATATTTTTCCCATCATTAATTAAAGGAACTCCTCCTGCATCAGCATCTAATCCTTTAACAGAAACTTTTTCTATACCATTATCTTTTTTAAGTTCCCATTCAGTTAACCATCTAGAATATCCTTTTTCACTTTTTTTACCAAATGAGAAACCAAAACCAGATTCTCTATCATAAAATTTATCATGAACACTAACTACAATCGCAACAAGTGCGACTATATATAAAACAATTGTTATAAAAATATAATTAGGTCCAAATGCTGGAAGTGGATTAAATCCCCAAAAAGGATGGTCAATATCTCCTGAGGCAAATTGTGCTAAATTCAAAATTGCAATAGCAACAAAATATAGTAAAATAACCGCAAAAATACCAAACATAACCCAATCTTTAGGCTCTGCATTAAATTTAAGTTTCATATGTATACCTCCATATTTGTTTTTAAAATTCTTTCATAAAATATTATAGCATAGTTTTAATCATAATGAGCAAAAATATACTATTCTATAATTGAAT
>CAVFIJ010000153.1:0-2167 GCA_963622405.1 Bacteroidaceae bacterium
TTCTAAATTAGATTAAAAGACCTAAGATTACTTAGGTCTAATTATTTCATTAATAATTTTGATAACTTCTTCTTTGGTTTCATCAAGGAAATCTAATCTAAAATTATTAATACCTATTTTTTTATAATCATTAATTAAATTAAGATTATTAACTTTACTATGGTGCATAATATAAGTTTTATCCTCTTTAATAATTATAGGGAAATAATTACCTAAATTATTTTTAAGTAAATATCCATTTTCTGGAACTATTTTTCTATTGATAACCATAAGTTCAAGCGTACCATATATAATTACAATAAGCTTTTCTTTATTTGGAATTTCTTTAATTTGTTTAAAATTTAACTCAGGAGATAGTGTGATATAAGAAAGACCTTTATTTTCTAAAAAATCAATACTATAACTATTAAAAACATTGAAATAATAATTTCCAATACATTTATTATTAGATGTATATTTAAGTGAGCCAAGATCTCCAATTAATAAATTTTCATTATTATAATCTATATGCTTGGTAAGTGTTCTATTAACTATATAATATACTTTGTTACATTTATATTTTTTGTATAAATTAATATTATCTGTATAAATAAAATCTATTTTATTTAGTAAAGTACGTAGTTGCTCTTCTGTTCTAACAAAGGCTGTAATATTAATTTTTGTAGATTTTGTGGCTTTAGGTTTTATGATTTCATAATTAATAGGTTTTCTATTTACAGAAGTTTTTTTTGAAATTAATTTTTGAATTAATTTTCTTCTAATTATATTTATTTCTTTTAAAGGTATAAAAATATTTTTATCCATATTTATTTTTATAGTATTTACAGTAAAAGGAGTGTCTCCTAATTTAGATAGTCCTTTAATAATATCTTTTTCATCAATAGGAGCATTTATGGCGGCACTTATAACATTTCCTTTTTCTGCAATTTTATATTTTGACTCAGTAACTGTAATTTCTAAAGGTTTATTTACAAAGGCTTTTACTTCAAAATTTACTAATAATTTTTTTAATTCATAGTTACTTAATCTATTTAAAAGTTCATAGTCTGTTGTTTTTAAAAGAATATCATTGTGTTTTAAGTTTATTTTATTATCTAAATAACATATATTATTTGAACTTTTTGTTAAAAGTAACTTTTCATCATATAATTTATTTACTATCATTCCTTGATTACAGTTTTTAAATCTAATGCCATCGTTTTGGTTTAGTGTATCAGCTAAATTAATTTTAATATATTTACCCATTGGTTTTGCTTTACCTATAACGACTCCTTGATGGTTAGGACTTTTTATATTCATAATATTTTTATCATTAAATAAATAACCTGAAGTAAACTTTCTATTAAACAATTTTTTTAAATCTTTATCATAATTATTAGTGCTTCTATTATCAATTAGATTTCTATACATTTTAGTTACATATGCAACATATTGAGGACTTTTCATTCGTCCTTCTATTTTTAAACTTTGAATATTAGAATTTAATAGTTTATCTATATATTCACTAGTATTAAGTTCTTTTGTACTAAGTAAGTAATTACCACCTGTAATAAGTTTTTTTCCATCTTTAATAAGGGTATAAGGTAGTCTACAAGGTGATGTGCATTTACCTCTATTACCACTTCTTCCACCATTTAAACTACTAAATAAGCAACACCCACTATAGCAGATACATAATGCACCATGGATAAATACTTCTTTTTCTATATCAGTTTTAAAACTATTTATTGTATCAATATCTAGTTCTCTTGCTAAAACAACTCTAGTAACACCAAGACTTTTAAGTAAACTTAAGGTTTCATCATTACAATTATTTGTTTGAGTAGATGCGTGTATTTCTAAACTTGGGAATAATTTTCTAACTAAACTAATCATACCAATATCTTGCATAATTAAGGCATCTACTCCAATATTATATAATTCATTTACATATTCAATAAAATCATTTATTTCATTTTCTAAAATAAGTGTATTAGTAGTTATATAAATTTTCACATTATATGTATGGGCGTAGTTAGTCGCATATTCAATATCTGCTAGTGAAAAGTTTTCTGCATACATTCTAGCACCATAATTTTTACCTGCAAGATAAACCGCATCTGCACCACAGTTAATTGCGGCTTTTAAGCTATTTATATTACCACAAGGACATAATAGTTCTGGTTTC
>CAVFIJ010000154.1:0-5745 GCA_963622405.1 Bacteroidaceae bacterium
TAGTTGACTTAATCATTAACGTCACATTGGTGCGACGATTTTATCTTATGGAGCAAGTGACCAGAATCGAACTGGCATCCTAGCCTTGGCAAGGCCATGTACTAACCATTGTACTACACCTGCATGTATAAAAACTAATAAGTTCTTATACATTATACAATATTTTTTTATACGTGTAAAGCCATTTCAAATCTTTTTTTAATTCTATCTTTACCAAATAGCCTCATAATTTCATACAAATCAGGAGTCATTGATTTTGATGTCAATGCGACTCTAAGTATCATACTAATATCAGTTATATTGCCTTTATAATTATCAGGATTATTTTTATATTCTTTCATATCAGATGCAAAACCAAACTTCTCAGCTAATTTTTTTACGCCATCAAACCAAGCATTCTTATCATCGTTTTCATTGTAAATTTCATTAATATATACCATTAAAACATCTTTAATAACATTTCTATCACTGACATTTTGCCATTCATAATTAACATTAATAAAAAGTTCATCATACATATACCACATTTGATTTTTTACATCTGAAAAATAAGCAATATCCTTTCTAGGTTTCTTTTGTTCTCTTTCAATATTAAATACATCAGTGCTATAATCTTTGTATTTAATAAGTAAATTAGCAAATTCCTCATCATACTCTTTAGCCCATTTCAAAGCCATATCATATATAGTAGAAGCCTTTAAAGTACATATATAATTCTTACAAATATTAATTAATTTATCATAATCAAATAAAGTCCCACCAGTAGCCATTTTCTTAAAATCAAGAATAAAATCAGAAGCTGATTTATCTTTATTCTGTGAAAGCCATGTTTCAAAATTTGAATTAGCAATAGTTTCTAAATAAAGCATAACAGCCTCATTAGGAATACCTTTTTCATGGTAAAAACTAATCGCAGCTTCCTTATCCTTTCTTTTTGAAAGTTTCCTTTTACTATTCCCCTCTTCTACCATAATTGGAGATATATGGGCATATTTAGGAGGTTTAAATCCTAACATAATAAATAATTGCAGATGAAGTGGTAAACTTGGGAACCACTCATCACCTCTAATAACATGAGTTGTATGCATTAAATGATCATCAACTGCATGAGCAAAATGATAAGTTGGGAGGCCATCAGATTTAATAATAGGAATATCTATGTCATTACTAGGCATAATAACCTTTCCTTTAATACAATCTTTAATTGTAACTTTTTTATTAAAGTCACCATCAGACTTTAATCTAATAATATACTTCTCCCCGTTTTTAACCTTTTCAATAGCATCTTCCATAGAAATATTACGACATCTTGCCCATTTACCATAATAACCAATTCGTTCTTTATTTTTTTCTTGTAACTCTCTATCTTTTTTATTATCTTCTTCTAAACAAAAACATGGATAAGCTTTATCTTCAACAATTAATTTTCTTGCATATGCAAAATATATATCTTTCCTTTCACTTTGTGTATAAGGTCCATAAAGTCCCTTATCTCCGTTTTTAGTAACACCTTCATCAAAAGAAATACCAAATTTATCTAAGTCATCAATAATTTTATTTACACCATCATCAATACTTCTCTTTTGGTCAGTATCTTCTATTCTTAAAATAAGTACACCACCAGTTTGTCTTGCCATCTTACTTGCAATAAATGATGAATATAATGCACCAATATGAATAAAACCAGTAGGACTAGGGGCATACCTAGTAACAATGGCATCATCTTTCAAATCTCTCTCTGGATATTTTTTTTCATAATATTCATAATCATATTCTCCAGGAAGCAATAGCTTTGCATACTCTTCTCTTGTCATAAAATCTTTCCTTTCAATTACATATATTATCTAATAATTTTATATAAAAATCAATATCATAAAAAACAAAACGATAAAATCGTTTTATTTTTTTAACTAGCAGGCCCTTCTTCATTTGAATCTGGCTTAGCTACTTTTTTTTCTCCTTCGCTATTATCTTTTGGGTTATCTACAACATCTTTTTCTTCGTCTTCCTCTTCATCTTCATCTTCTGATTTACTGAGTACAGAAGAATTATTAGAAACAGTTGTTTCAGAACTACTAGAAGATAATCTTACAGTTATATTGCTTACATCTTCTACATTTGAACCCTCAGGAACATTTTGTGAAATAACAGTTCCATTACCACCAGTAGTATTTACTTTAATGCCATTTGCACTACAGAATGAATTAACGTAACTTAAAGATTGACCAATAAAATTAGGAACTAGAGTAACACTCTTTTTAGATGTAACATTTTTACCGATTACTTCTTCTTCATATGGCTCATTTATATTAAAACTAAACTTTTTAATTGTTTTAGATTTTTTAATACCAAGATTCTCTTTCATAGCATCGCTTACTGCTTTTACGCTATCATCATATAATACATAGTTATACAAAGATAAATTAGTTGCACCATAGTCATAAATTCTTTGATCATATCCATTTAAATATAATCTTTGCATTCCAAGTAAATCTGCCATACTAGTATCATCATTGCTCTTAGATGCTAAATCTTTAAATACATTATACAAAGATAAAATTTCATCTGTACTCATATTAGTAGACATATTATTACTAATAGTATCAAGCAATGAATAAATTTCATCTAAACTATCAATTTCTTTTAATTTATTAAGTAATGCCTTAACAATTTCTTGTTGATGCTGTCCTCTTATAAAATCATTACTATTATAATTTGTCCATTTAGAAGAACACATAGATGGATTTGGATGTCTATTACGTGCATAAGCCAGTGCTTGTTCTCCGTTTAATGTCTGCAGACCTTTTTCAATGTAAACAGTATTACTTCCCCACTGTCTATCACTATTTTGTTCACAAAGGTTATAAGGTACATCAATCTCAACACCACCTAAAGTATCGACTAATTCAACAACACCTTTAAAATTAATTTTAACATTATAATCAATTTCTACATCAAGTAAGTTCTCAATGGTTTCTTCCATACACTCTTCGCCTTTCCAAGCTGCATGTGTAATTTTATTTTTTCGCTGATTATTAAAGCATGCAATTGGAACATAAGAATCACGTGGGATACTTAAAATTGTAGTATTAAGTGTGTCAGGATTAAATGTAATAACCATTAAGGAATCTCCGTTAAAAGAACTATTTTCAATTCCCTCTTTTTCTGAGTCAACACCCATTAATAAAATAGTAATTGGTTCATTTATACTTTTACCACTTTTAGTAGTAGACTTACTTTTTACCTTTTTAGTTTTTGTATAAATAATCTTAGTTTTATCAGCTAAGTCTTCATACCCTTCGATACTACCATACATAATTGCATAATTAGTGGGAACAAATGCATAATCTATTTCTCCATTTTCTAAAGCGTCAATCATTGCAATAAAGTCAGAATAACTTTCAGTATCATTAGATAAAGATTTGTTCTTAATAACACTTTTTGGAATAATATAGCCCTCATAACTTGTTTTATCTTCTAAAAGGCCAATTTCTCCATCAGTTACATCATCAATAGATTCTACATCACTAGATGAAAGGACAATCATACTAGATGAATATGTTTTATAATTTCCGCTAGCAGTAACCTTTTTTAAAGACCCATAAACAGTACCTATGTTATAGGCTACAAAAGTTTCAGCAAAAGTTAAAAGAATGGATAATAAAATAATAAATATTAATTTCCCTTTTTTTCTTTTTCTTCTAAATCTTAGTGTTAAAAGTATAAATAATATAGCAATTACAAAAAGGGATGCCATAACACATTTTCTAAGTGTATCCTCAATATTATTAAGTAAAGATAAATTATATATTATAAACAAAGTAGAGCACATCAATAAAATTGATATAATAAAAATAATAAATGTTAAAAATTTGCTTCTACCTTTTTTCTTCATAAATCTGCCTCCAATACTTTAATAATTATAAACCAATTTTTATATTAAAACAAGTAAAAATAAAAATAAAATAAAATAAGCCCTGATAATTCAAGGCCTTGTTTTCTATGGAAAGTAATAGCCAAATATACTAGTATTTCGCTATAACTTCCATATTCATACTATAACAATTAATCTTTTTTGTCAAATTCCTTTACATAATCATCTAAAATTTTATTAAATTTAGTAAAGTCTTCAGTTTCAAAAATTTTTTGCTTTATAGTAGCACTGTCTGGAAGTCCCTTTAAATAATGTGAAACATGCATTCTCATAGAAATAGTTGCAAGCTTTTCATTTGTGTTTTTTATTAAGTAATTATAATGTTTTTTTATCATCATAATTTTATCTTTAAAAAATGGTTTACTTAAAATAATACCATTATCAAAATAACTAACTAAATCTCTAATAATCCATGGATTTCCTATTGCTGCTCTTCCTACCATAATAAAATCACATGAAGTTTCCTCAATCATCTTTTTAGCATCAGAAATACTTCTTATATCACCATTACCAGTAACAGGTATACTAACAGCTTTCTTCACATCACGAATAACATCTAAAGAAACTTTCCCTGTATAGCCCTGACTCCTTGTTCTACCGTGAATAGTAATCATTGATGCTCCTGCCTTTTCACAAAGGCTTGCGATTATTGGAGCATTAATACTATCTATATCCCAGCCACTTCTAATTTTAACTGTAACAGGTATATCAATAGCACTAGCAACTTCTTTAACAATATCATAAGCTTTTTGAGGGTCTTTAAGTAAAGCACTACCAGCCATAGCTCTAGTTGCAACCTTAGGAACAGGACAGCCCATGTTAATATCAATAAAATCTACATTATAAGTATCTACAAGTATCTTTGCTGCTTTTGCCATAGATTCTTTGTTAGAACCAAAAATTTGAATACCAATTGGAATATTTATTTCATCAATTCCTTTTAGCATATCAAATGTCTTTTTATTACCTCTAATAACTGCCTCAGCACTTATAAGTTCCGTAATAGCAAATCCTACCCCAAACTCTTCACATATTTTAATATATGAGGCATTAGAAACACCAGCCATTGGTGCAAGGGCAACTCTTGATTTAATATCAATATTTCCTATTTTATAACTCATAATACCACCAACTTAAATTAATTTTATAAAGAAAATAGTCCCATAATGAGACTACAAGTTGTTAAAAAGAATCAATTTCTATTTTAACTTTGTTACAATGGTTAAGATAACTACTAGCATTTACAATAGTTCTAATTGACTTAATAGTCTTACCACCTTTGCCTATTACCTTACCCATATCATTTTTATCTACTAAAGCACTAATTGTAATTACATCATCATCATCAAATTGTTTAACTACAACTGCATCTTCATTACTAACTACACTTTTAATTAAAAATTCCGTTAACTCTAACATTTTTATTCACTTTCTTTTTTATTTTTTAAATTATGAAATTTTTCATTAATACCATTTTTTCTAAATAAGCTTCTTACTGTATCAGTAGGAATAGCACCATTTTTAAGCCATTTAAGTGCAACTTCTTCATCTATTTTTATCTCCGCAGGTGAAGCAATAGGATTATAAGTACCAACAAGTTCAATATACTTACCATCTCTTTTAGTTCTAGAGTCAGCTGCTACAATACGATAAAATGGTTTCTTTTTAGCACCCATTCTCATAAGTCTTAATTTTACTGCCATATAAATCCTCCTTTTCTTTATTAATCATATCATAAAAAAATATAGGTGTCAACCTATTTTAGTTGACACTTTTATTTTCGTGTTCAAGTACATTAATAGCAATTCCAA
>CAVFIJ010000155.1:0-3495 GCA_963622405.1 Bacteroidaceae bacterium
ATTAATATTTGATGATATATCAATATCATCTTTTATGTTTTCTAATTCTGAATTTATTTTACTTATCTCTAATTCATTTTTAGTTAATTTATTTTTTAAATCATCATCCGAAATAATTTTAGATAGATTTAGATTAATCAATTTATCTTTATGACTTATTAATTCTTCAAGTCTGTTTTTTAAATCTATTTTTAATTTATTATTTGATATAATTAAAACCTCATTATAAAGTTTAATCATTTCATTAGCAACATCTCTTAAATATTCTTTTATATGATTATTAATTATATTTTTCATTAATTCATCTAATTTTTTTTCTCTAATAATTGGAGATTCACAAATAAGAACTCCTTCATTCTTATATTTTTTACATACCCAAGTAGGATTACTTCTCCTATTTGACCCAGCACATCTTACAAATATTTCGTTGTGTTCATTACATATTAGTTTAAATGTATATTTTGATTCATCTATTACCTTTTGATTAGCTATAATATGAGTATTTCTTGCTTTATATTTTTTTTCATAAATTAAATTTGCTTTATCCCATAACTCTTCAGATACTATTGGTTCAATCAAATCAGTTTTATATATTATATGTTCTTCTTTAGGTACTTTAATTTTTTTATGTGTCTTATAACTTTCTACTTTTGTTAAATTAGCTGTGTAATACCCCTTATATCTAGGGTTAGTTAGAAATTTTTTTAAAGTTGTACCTGAATATACTTTTCCATTTTTATTTTTATACCCTTTCTTATATAAGATATCCGCTATTTTTTCAAATGAATATTTTCCAGTCACATATAAATTAAATAATGTTTCAATAATAGGTCTTTCTTCTTCATTAACAATCATTTTTCCATTTTTTCTATAATAACCTGTTAAATTACCCCCAATTATTTTTCCATCTTTAATCATTCTTTTTATTCCAAATTTAACTCTTTCTGATAATTTTCTTACTTCATCTTGAGCTAGAGATGACATCAAAGTTAATCTGAATTCACTATCTGGATATATAGTATTAATGTTATCACTTATAAAAAACACTACAGTCCCATTATTTAAAAGTTCTTCAGTATATTTTATACTATCAATTACACTCCTAGAAAATCTAGATATTTCTTTTGTAACTATTAAATCAAGTTTACCTGTTTTAGAATCTTCAATCATTCTTAAAAAATTATCTCTATTTTTTATACTAGTTCCACTTATACCTTCATCTATGTATTCTCCAACTAAATTCCAATTCTTATTTTCAGTTATCATCTCTTTAAAATAATTAGATTGATTCTCCAAACTATTTAATTGATCATCTTTATCAGTGGATACTCTTGCATAATAACCAACATTTAAATTCATATCAAAAATGGTTTTACCAAGTAATAATTCACTTCTAGTTTTTACAATATTCACTTTCTTGTTCTTTCATTATTTTTTCGTTTACTAATTTAAATTCTTCAAATGTTATTTTACCTTTTTGATATAACTCTTTATTGATTATTAATTTTAATTCTTTTAATATTTTTTTCATATATACCTCCCGTTTAATTTTATTAAAATTATCAGTAAATATGAAAAAAATGCAAGACAAATATTGCATTTTGTAATAACATTCTTAATCAATAATGTTCAACCATACTATGTCTTAAGTTAAAATCACTTATTTTTATAAACTATACTCCAATCAATTCAAACTCTAGTAATTCAATTATTTTTTTTATAGCAATAATTGTATCTTCAAATTTTACATTTTTTGCATAATTTAATTTCTTACTATAATTATCAAATAATTCTTTTAGTACAATACTCTCTTTTATTATTTCAAATATATCATTTAAGTATTCTATATTAAAATTTGTATTTCTATGTTTAAATGTCCTTTTTATTGCTTTAACAAGTGTAACTTTATTTACTTTATTAATATGATTATTAACTATAATATACATATCATAAAAATCCTTTGCTCTAGTAGTAGAAATATTTTTACTAATAATACTTTCAAATTTTTCTGCAATTATAGTTTCAAGCGTATAAGCCATAATATTAATAGTTTTATCTTCAAAAATAGAATTATATTTATATTTAATTTCTCTTGGAGTAATTATATCTCCTGTTGTTATTTCTATAAAGAAATGTGTCCTTAATTTATCAAATTCTCCATATACATTTATTCTATAACCACCATACGCATCAGCTAATCTAATATCTTTAATATTTTCTATTTTAAAGAGAAACCCATCATTTATATCTATTGATAATATTTCTTCAAAAATATTTCTAATAGACTCTTCATTAAGCAAAATACTTTTTAAAGTAGCATCTATATCTTTTGTAGTTCTCATATCACTCCCTATAATTGAAGAAAGTAATACACCACCTTTTAAAATAATATTATCTCTATACTTGCTTTTTTCTAATCTCATTAATACATGCTCGAAGAAAAACATTTGATGAAGATGTAGTGATACATCATTATTTCCATTAGCACGTTTTTTTATAAGCACATTAAGTTTATCACTATTCATTATAGAATCACCTGCATAATTTCGGCAACTTCTTTTTCAATGTTTAGCTTTTTCGAATATTTAGCTAATTTTAACATATCCTTATCTTTTCTTTCGGCATACCATTTCAAAGCTTTAGTATATATTTCTTTATCCATATGATTTCTATCTTTAATAATATCACAGATAGTTCTTTCAACATCATAACATTTAATATCCATACCAAATGGAGATTTAATAATTTCCATTCCTAAGTTTAAAAGACTGTTATCAACATAATGAAGTGATACAACATCAATATTTTGTAATGGCCCACCATAACCACGAGGTACAGTGATATCAAAATATAATGGTGTTCTATCTGATAATTCATGTAAAAATAAAGATGTGGTATAAGAAAATATAGCGTTTTTGCTTTTAGAAATAATTTTATAATAATCATCATTAATCATATTAGGAAATGAATAAAATCCTGTTGATACTCTTTCCAGTAATCCACCATCAACCAATCTTTTTAATGCCATTTTGTTTAATCCATTATCTACTACTTCTTTAGTAGTAATGTATCCATCATTTTTTTGTGCTAATTGCAAAATTTTCTCTAAATCATTCATGTGTATCACCTTTCATGACAATTATACAACAGTTAATCATAAAAGAAAATAGTTTTTGTTACTTTTTTAATTATTTTTTTAATATTTTAATTACAAAAGTAACATACTTTGTTCAGAATAATTTTATTCCACTAGTAACATTTAAGACTTCATCTTAGACACTAAGATAGTATTATTATCGATTTCAGTCCTTCCATTTTTTGTATATTTGATGCCATCATAAATAAAACTATATGTAGAACAGACATCAATCTTAGCACTTTATTTTATACTATTTATAAAGGTTTCTATAAATTCAAAAGTGTTCCTGTATTTACTCCAAGATTACAAGAGTTCTCAACAACTTCTAAATAAGTTTCATTTCCATGACCACCATG
>CAVFIJ010000156.1:0-4978 GCA_963622405.1 Bacteroidaceae bacterium
TCCTAATATAGCCTATAAACCTTATTATAATAATATAATAGAAAATTCTATTATAATGCTTAGTGATTATACTACAAATAGAGCAGAAGCTTTAAAATTAATAAGTGATAAAACTTTTATTAAAAACTATGGTAATGAAGAAAAACTAAATATTAAAATTAATAAAATAAGAAAGTATTTATTTGATAGTGGTATAGAAGATGTAAATGATACTATTTCTACAAAAATTCAAAATATAAGTAAATCACTTGTAGATAAAACGGTCTTGTTTCACAAAAAAGATTATAATAAAAGAGATATATTTATTGATAAAATAGTAACTAATAAAATATTTAGTTATCCATTTATGCTTTTACTTATTATGTTTATCTTTTATTTAACAATAAAGGGCGCTAATTATCCATCAGATGCTCTTTATAGTTTGTTTTTTTCTTTTGATGACTATTTAATTTCATTTTTAAACTTTATTCATATGCCATCTTTAATTACTGATATTTTAATAAATGGTATATATAAAACAGTCGCAACTGTAATATCTGTTATGTTACCACCAACAGTTATATTTTTCTTTTTATTTTCATTTTTTGAGGATTTAGGTCTTTTACCAAGAATTGCTTTTAATTTAGATAATGTTTTTAGTAAGTGTGGTTCATGTGGTAAGCAAGCACTTACAATGTCTATGGGATTTGGTTGTAATGCTGTCGCAGTAATGGGGGGTAGAATAATTGACTCTAAAAGAGAAAGATTACTAGCTATTATTACTAATAGTTTTATTCCATGTAATGGTAGATTTCCTATTTTAATTACAATAATATCTTTATTTATTATTACCAAAACAAATACATTACTTAGTTCATTAGTCCTTACTTTGTTAATACTTTTTAGTATACTTTTTACCTTTTTAATAACTAAAATTCTTTCTATTACTGCACTTAAAGGTGAAAAGAGTTCTTTTACATTAGAACTTCCACCATATAGATTACCTAAAATAAGAAGTGTATTTATTCATTCGGTTACTAATAGAACATTAAGTATTTTAAAAAGAGCAATCTATATATCAGTCCCTTTTGGTATTATAATTTGGCTTATGACTAATATAAAGATAAACGATAATTCATTATTTTTAGTTGTTTCAAATTATTTAAATCCTATATCATCATTATTTGGATTAGATGGTATTATTATTTTGGCCTTTATTTTAGGCCTTCCAGCAAGTGAAATTATTATACCTCTAATGATAATGGGTTATATGAATACTGATTTTTTAATTGATATATCATCTTTAAATAATATAAAAATGGTACTTTTAAATAATGGATGGACAGTAAAAACAGCTCTTTGTACGCTCATTTTTACAATACTACATTATCCTTGTATGACAACAATACTTACTATATTTAAAGAAACAAAAAGTCTTAAATTTACTTTTTATTCTATTTTTATACCTTTATTTTGTGGCCTTCTTTTATGTTTTATTATAAATTTAATTTTATAAATTTGCTAAAAAAAATTGGAATGAATCCAATTTTTTATCTGTTATAGTATTCAACAATCAATGCTTCATCTATATCAGCATTAAGTTCACTACGCTCAGGCATTCTAACATAAGTAGCTTCCATTTTCTTTTCATCATAAGAAATAAAATCTACTCTATTATGTAATGCTTCTAAAGAAGATTTAACAATAGAAAGTTCTTTATCATTTTCCATTAAACTAATAATATCTCCTGGTTTAACTATATATGATGGAATATTAACTTTTTTACCATTAACAGTAATATGTCCATGATTTACAAGTTGTCTTGCACCTCTTCTAGTAGTAGAAAAACCAGTACGATAAACTAAATTGTCTAAACGGCTTTCTAATAGTTTAAGTAAGTTTTCACCATGAACACCTTTCATCTTTCCAGCTTTTTCAAAAGTTTTTCTAAATTGTTTTTCGTTTAATCCATACATAAATCTAACTTTTTGTTTTTCTTGTAATTGAATACCATAGTTAGAAAGTTTCTTTCTTCTATCTTGTCCATGTTCTCCTGGAATATAAGGCTTTTTTGCAAGTTCCTTACCAGTTTCAGAAATAGAAAAACCAACTCTCCTTGCTTTTTTGTACATTGGCCCAGTATATCTTGCCATATTTTTTCCTCCCTCTAGTGTGAGAGGTTATCTTGTCAAATTATAGGGTGTATTAAATTAATACCATCGCTTTGTAGCCTAAGTTACATGGTAATCCCCAAAGGAAATAAACACATTATAATTTTCAAAATAACGCTACATAAAAATCACACGTTTATAATTATATTATGTTTTATGTCCATTGTCAATACCGCTGGACTTTGTGTATTTAAAGTGGTACAATTTCTATAAAATGATAGGAGGAAAACAATGAAACAAATAACAGTAGATGGAAATGAAGCTTGTGCACTTGCGTCTTATATGTTTACAGAAATCGCAGGAATATATCCTATAACCCCATCTAGTCCTATGCCAGAGGCGATAGATAGATGGAGTAATAGTGGAAAGAAGAACATCTTTAAAATGCCTGTAAAAGTAGTAGAAATGCAAAGTGAAGCAGGTGCGATTGGAATGGTTCATGGAAGTCTTCAAACAGGAAGTTTAACAAGTACTTATACAGCAAGTCAGGGTTTACTTTTAATGATACCAAATATGTATAAAATAGCGGGGGAAATGCTTCCATGCACCATGCATGTTGCGGCTCGTTCTTTGGCTACTCATGCACTTTCTATTTTTGGTGATCATCAAGATATATATGCAGCAAGAGCAACAGGCTTTTGTATGTTAGCATCTTCATCAGTTCAAGATGCTCATTATTTAGCTATAGTATCTCATCTTTCGGCAATAAAGTCATCTCTTCCATTTATGCACTTTTTTGATGGTTTTAGAACAAGTCATGAAAAAAATAAAATAACTGTATTTGAAGATAATGATTATGATAATTTTATAGATGAAGATGCTTTAAAAAAATTTAGAACAAAAGCTTTAAATATAGATAATCCTGTAACAAGAGGAACAAACCAAAATGGAGATATTTATTTTCAAAATACCGAAGCTAGAAATAAATATTATGATATGGCTATAGATAATGTAGTATATTATATGAATAAAATAAATGAAAAAACTAAAATGAATTATAAACCATTTAATTATTATGGTAGTAAAGACGCTACTAAAGTTATAGTTGCAATGGGCTCAGTATGTGAAACTATAAAAGATACAATAGATTATTTAAAAGGTAAGATAGGACTTATAGAAGTTCATTTATATAGACCTTTTAGTGCTAAACACTTACTTATGGAATTACCCAAAACAGTAACAACAATCGCAGTTTTAGATAGAACCAAAGAAGCTGGTAGTAGTGGTGAACCATTATATTTAGATATAAAAAATGTTGTTCCAAAAGATATAACTGTAGTAGGTGGTAGATATGGATTATCAAGTAAAGATACAACTCCAGGTATGATAAAAGCTGTTTATGATATGTTAGATAATCCTAAAAATAACTTTACTATAGGAATTGTTGATGATGTAACTAATCTTAGTTTAAATTATGAAGAGTTAAACATGTCTTCTTTAGAAGAATTTCTAATATATGGTTTTGGTAGTGATGGTATGGTAAGTGCATCAAAATCAATAATAGAAATGATTGGTAATAATACAAATAAATATGTGCAAGAATATTCAGAATATGATTCTAAAAAATCAGGTGGCGTAACTATAGGTCATTTAAGATTTGATAATAAACCTATAAGACAAACATATTTTGTTCAAAGTCCAAGTCTTATTGTAATTAGTAAAGATACATATTTAGAGGAATTTGATCCAATTAGTAAAATAAATAAAAACGGAATTATAATTATAAATACTACAAAAGAAGAAAAGGAATTTCAAGATTATTTAAGTCCTTATAAACAATTATTAAAAGATAGAAATGCCAAAGTATATATGATAAACGCTTATGCACTTGCACGTAAATGCAACCTTGGAAATAAAATAAGTATGATAATGGAAAGTGCTATTTTATATCTAACAAATTTAATTGATTATGATAGTGCTTTAAAGCATATGAAAGAGTTTATTAAAAATAAGTTTGGTAAAAAAAGCGAAGAGATTGTTAAAAATAATATATTAGGTATTAAAGAAGCACCACTATATTTAAAAGAAGTTACTCTAGATAACAACTATAAAGAATTATCATTTAAAGAAGAAAATATATATGATGTTATTAAACATAGAGAAGGTAATAAATTAAAAGTTTCAGACTTTAAAAAACAAATAGATGGTACATTTGAACATACTAAAGATAAAAATAATCAGATAAGCGATTTAATACCTGTATATAATCCAGAGAATTGTATTCAGTGTTCTATGTGCTCAGCTGTATGTCCCCATGGCGTTATAAGACCATTTCTTTTAACAGAAGAAGAATATGCAAAAGCAAACAATTCTATAAAAGAAAAATGCATAAAAGCTATAGGTAGTGATTATTATTTTGTAATTGGTATATCAAAAGAAAACTGTACAGGATGCGGAGTATGTGTAAATATTTGTCCGGGGAAGGCAGGTGTTAAAGCATTGTCTTTTGAAAAGGCAGTAATAGATGATGATTTTGATTACTTAGTAAATAATATAAAAGATAAACATATGCCTAAAAATACTATGAAAAATATCCAATTTACCATGCCAAAATTTGCTTTTCATGGAGCATGTGCTGGTTGTGGGGAAACTGCTTATATTAAATTATTAACTCAGTTATTTGGAGATAACCTTATTATTGCAAACGCTACTGGATGTTCATCAATATATGGAGCTAGTATTCCAAATATTCCATACTCTTTGCCATGGGCTAATAGTTTATTTGAAGATAATGCAGAATACGGTTATGGAATGTTAATTAGTTATGAAAATAATAGAAAAAAAATAATTGAATATATGAATAATAATAAATGTGAACTATTTAATAA
>CAVFIJ010000157.1:0-12391 GCA_963622405.1 Bacteroidaceae bacterium
TAATTATTTTAGTACTAAAAAGGAAGAATTAACGGCAAAAGATGATAGTAAATATATTATGCTAAATGAAAGTTTATTATGGCAAAAAAAAGGAAATAAATTTGTACAACTAAATAGTATACCTGAAAACTTCTTCGATTATAAATTCACTTTATATCACGGATTACAAAAAGAAAAAAATATCACAGTAGAACTAAATGATACCTTTTATACATACTTTGATAAGAATTATAATGAACAAAAATATACTGATTTTAGAGGAATAAGTAGAAATTATGCTCTTAATTTTCCAAATTATAAAATAGAAATGGATGAAAGTAACAATACATATATAAATAAACTATTAGATAAATATGGTTATAAAAAAACCCAGAATTACTATTCATATTATGTAACATTAGACTTTGATAAAGATGGAAAAGAAGAAACTTTGTATACCTCAACAAACTATGAATTTAATAGTAATAATAACGATTGTCATTCTTTATTTTATATGGTAAAAAATGATAAAATAGTTAGTGTTATAGAAAAAGATGAATTACCTTATTCTTTTGTATCTGTTCTAGATATAGATAATGATAAAGAATATGAAGTTATAATGTCTTATGCTGTTTTAAATAACTCATCATTTGGTTCTTGTTATAAACTTTATAAATTTAAAGATAATAAATGGAATATAGTAAAAGATTGTGAGGGGTAAGTAGTGATAGAAGACATTATTAGGCAAAAAAAAATTAAATTTTTAGCACTTATAATATCTATAGTTTTAATATTAATTATTCTCATATTTATTTTTATAAATCATAACAAATTTAATGCTCTCTTTAATCCTACATACCTTATTTTAGATAATGATTTAGTATGGAAACTAGAAGAAGATAAATGGATTTCTGTAGATAAAGATACAGTTTTAAAAAGAGTAAACTTTAAAATATATTATAATAAAACAAATATTAAAGAAGGTAAAATTAATTTTATCGGTTCAAATAGTTTTATAAAAGAAAAAGGTTCATATAAGTATGAAGAGAAACAATTTAAAGCCGCTATATCAAATGGTGATTTAAAATTATTAGATATAAGAAAAACAAACATTAATGATATTAATAGTGATGCCTATGCCAGTTATATATTTATGAATAGTTTTGATAAAGAAGATAGTAAAAAAATATATAAAAATTATTATAAAAGAATATTCTGTCAAAAAATAAAAGTAGATATTAATAATGATAAACAAAAAGAAAACATTTATGTATTAAATAGTCTAACTAAAGAAAGCACTAGTTTTAGTTATAGTAATATATCTTTAGTTATTAATGATAATATTCAAAATATATTAAGTTCAAGTACTTATTATTATGATATTAAAAATATTCTTGATCTAGATAGTGATAATAAATATGAAATTATTGTAAAAAAAGCAAAATATAAAGGTTCAAACACATATTGCTATGAATTATATAAAAATGTAAATGGTAAATATAAAAAAGAAAAAGAATGTAAATTAAGTTAACTAAGAATGTGGGGTGAGCATAGTATGAAACATAAAACATTAGTATTTTTTATAAGTATATGTTTATTTTTTAGTATACCCTTTATAACGTTTATAAGCAATACATATCATGTATCTGCGGATGAAAACAGTGATGTAAAGATAACTAACATAGAGAAAACTAATGTAAAGGGTACTGCTGAAACTTTAAGTTCATCTTTTGATAATGATACACATTCTGTTATTTTAAATTCTTCACTAGCAGATATTGGTGATTCTATAGAATATAAAGTAACAATAAAAAATAGTGGTAAAACAGATGTATATTTAGAAGATGTAAAAAAAGAAATAAAGAATAATACAGATGGTGCCATAGACATCACTATAAGTGGTTATACAAAGGGTGAGGCTTTAACCTCTGGAAATACTATGGAAGTGAATATTAAAATAGAATGCTTATATAGTACTGATAATAATAATATTAGTGCCGAAATAACTTTCTCTTTTAAAGTAGATGATGGAAAAAGTAGAACTAAAGTATCTTATAATTGTGTATATGATAAAAATTTAAATTTTGAACAAAAAGATTGTAGTCAGTTTGATGAATATAAAACTGCAGGTTCTTATGTTTTTCCTACTGAAAAAAATTCAAATATAGAAGTTCCAAATATAAGAGGCTATAAATTTAGAGGATGGGCAGATACAAGTGGTAATATTTTAACAGATGAAAATGGTATATTACTTGATGGCGAAGGTAATATAACGGTAAATGATGAACCCATAAATATATTTGGTATCTTTGAAAAAAAAGAAACTCCTATTATTAATAATATAGGTTTATCTGCAACAACATCTTCAATAACTGCTGCCGTATCGGCAGAGGCAACAAATGGTATTGCTTATTATGAATTTAAAATAGAAGATGGTAGTTATATAAATAATGACAATAATAATACATATACATTTACTGATTTAAAACCGAATATGAATTATACGATTACAGTAAGAGTATGTGATAAAGAGGGCCTTTGCACGGCAAAGTCTACATCTAAAGAAATAGACTATAATAAAATATTAAATAATCTTGGTAATGGATTATATACAGATGAAACAGAAGAAAATAGGTATATATATAAAGGTGAAAATCCAGATAACTACGTTAAATTAGGAGATGAATTATATAGAATAATAGCACTTGAAGAAGATGGAACATTTCTTCTTATAAAAAATAACTCTTTAGAAAATAAAGAAGTATATGACACCGGTTATAATTTTACATCAGCAACTTCTATAGATGATACTAGATATACTGACGTAAGCACAGGTTATTGTTACGAAAGACCTGACATGACATATTATGGTTGTAATATATTTGGAAATAATAATACAATTATAGATTCTAAAACAAATAAAGTGAAAGACCAAATAAATGGGTATACTTTACCAGAAAAAAACGCTAGTATTAATATAAAGCTTTCTACTTGGTATAATACTCTAAGTGATAATGTAAAAAATTTAATTAATGAACATAAGTTTAATGTTGGATATGCAAATACGAAAGAGAATCAAAGTTTAAAAAATACTGTTATATCAGAACATAAATATCAGTGGCAAGGTTATGTTGCTTTAGCTACTGTTAGTGATTATGTAAAAGCAAATTCTAATAGTAGTTGTAATACTATATATAAAGCTAGTAATAATAGTGATTGCAATACTATATATGAATGTAGTAACAAAAGTGAGTGTTCTAATACAAATTGGATGCCCAAAGATTTATGGCTTATAACTCCATATATTTCATCCAAATCTGAAGTTTATAGTGCTGAAGAAGGTAAAGTGCAACATGTGAATGCTTCTAGTGAAAATTATATATATCCTGTATTTTATTTAAATAGTGGTATATCGTTTTCTGGTAGTGGAACTTCAAATGACCCTTATATTCCTTTAGAAAAGTCAGGTGAAAGTGCTAGAACTTCTTCTATTAATAAACCAGTATTTTCCATTAATGAATCAAATGTAACCATTACATATGAGTACAAAGAAGATAGCACTAATCCTAAAAACACATATGAATATAAGTATATTGTAAATAGTGATAATTACTATTATTATGATAAAACATTAAATAAATTCATAAAATATACTATATCTAAAGATAATGGAATGTTAGAAAAAAAAGAAAATGAGGATGTATCTGCTACTATAGAAAATGATAAATTAATTGTTTCATTTGAATTAAGTAAAGCTGGAGAAACCGTTGTAGCAACTATTCAAAACACATCTAATTTATATTCAAATGAAGTAAGTAATTCTATAGTATTTACTCCTAATCCAACAATAAAACCATATAGTGAAAATGATGAATTTTGGACATCTGATTATATAGACAACATAAAAACAATAACATTCGATACATATGTTACTAAGGGTGACTATGATGATAGTGCTTATTGGGATATCTCAGAAAAAGGAGATAATTCTGTTATTGCTTATGTAGTAAAGAGAAACGACGGTGCATATGACCTTTATATAATGGGATATGCAAATAAAGTTGTCGCAAATAAAGATTCTAGTAAATTATTTAGTGGTATGACAAGTTTAGAAAGCATTAATTTTGATAATAATTTTGATACTAGTAATGTTACCAATATGAGTTATATGTTTGCAAACTTAACAAATCTTTCTACTATTGTTGGTGTAGAAGATTTTGATACTAGTAAGGTTACTGATATGAGCTATATGTTTGAAAATGATACAAATATTTTTGAGATAAATTTATGCTATTTTGATACTATTTCGGTAAAAAATAGTGAATATTTATTTCAAAATACTACGAATCTTACAAAAGTAAAAGTTAATACAAACTGGGATATAACAAGTAGTAGCACATTTGACGGAAGTAAAATAGATAAAGTAACTAATAATGAATGCGATTAGGTATTAATGAATTTTCATTAATACCTTTACTATATATGTAAATAAATATCTTATAGACTTTATTAAAAGAGTTTGATACAATTAATATGGTGAAACAATATGAAACAAAAAAACATCAGAAATTTCTCTATAATTGCCCATATCGATCATGGTAAAAGCACTATAGCTGATAGACTACTAGAAATAACAGGAGCTATTAGTAAAAGAGAGATGCAAAGTCAACTACTTGATAATATGGATATTGAAAGAGAAAGAGGAATAACTATAAAATTAAACACAGTAAGGTTGAATTATAATTATAAAAATGAAGATTATATATTAAACCTAATAGATACCCCAGGTCATGTTGATTTTTCATATGAAGTATCAAGATCACTTGCGGCCTGTGAGGGAGCTATACTAGTTGTGGACGCTGCCCAAGGAATCGAGGCTCAAACCCTTGCTAATGTATATCTTGCTATAGAAAATGATCTTACAATAATACCAGTTATAAACAAAATAGATCTTCCTAATGCTGATATAAATAAAGTAAAACAAGAATTAATAGATACACTAGGTTTTAAAGAAGATGAAATAATATTAACAAGTGCTAAAACAGGAGATGGCATAAAAGAATTACTTGAAGCAATAATTGAAAAGATTCCAGCACCTACAGGGGATGAAACTGGTAAATTAAGAGCCTTAGTATTTGATAGTCATTTTGACTCCTATAAAGGAGTAGTAGCACTAGTAAGAATAGTAGATGGTAAAGTATCATGTAAAGACAAAATAAAAATGTTCTCAACATCTGCTACGCATGATGTAACTGAAATAGGTTATAACACTCCAAAAGAAAAATTAGTAGAAACTCTTTCAGCCGGAGAAGTTGGATATATATGTGGAAGCATTAAAACTATAAGAGATATTAAAGTAGGAGATACTATAACAATAGATAAAAATGAAGCATCTGTTCCACTTGAAGGATATAAAGTAGTAAAACCTATGGTCTTTTGTGGCCTTTATCCTTTAGAATCATCTAAATACCCTGACCTAAGAGAAGCCTTAGAAAAACTAAGACTAAATGATGCAGCCTTAGAATTTGAACCAGAAACTTCTAAAGCATTAGGTTTTGGCTTTAGATGTGGTTTTTTAGGTTTATTGCATATGGAAATAACAACAGAACGAATAAAAAGAGAATTTAATCTAGATGTAATTGCTACATCTCCATCAGTTGTATATAAAGTTACAACAACTAATAAAAAAATATTAGATATTGATAGTCCATCAAAAATGCCTGATAGACAAACAATAGAAAAAATAGAAGAACCATATATTAAAACGAATATCTTTGTACCAAGTGAATATATTGGCCCTATTATGGAACTATGTCAAAATAAAAGAGGTATATATAAAAATATGGAATATATAGATAAACAAAGAGTAAATATTCATTATGAACTACCACTTTCAGAAATCGTCTATGACTTTTTTGACAAATTAAAAAGTTCAACTAAAGGTTATGCATCATTTGATTATGAATTAATAGGATATAAAGAAAGTAATCTTGTAAAAATGGATATAATGTTAAATAAAGAACCAGTAGATGCACTAAGTTTAATTGTTCATAAAGATTTTGCATATAAAAGGGGAAAAGAAATTGTTGAAGCATTAAAAAAACAAATTCCAAGACAACTATTTGAAGTTCCAATACAAGCAATGATTGGTAATAAAGCAATTGCCCGTGAAACTATTAAAGCAATGAGAAAAAATGTTCTTGCTAAATGTTATGGTGGAGATATATCTAGAAAAAGAAAACTATTAGAAAAACAAAAAGAAGGTAAAAAAAGAATGAAAATGGTTGGAAATGTTGAAGTGCCCGCAAAAGCTTTTCTTGCTGTACTTAGTATGGAGGATGAGTAAATGAAAAAAATTTTATTACCACAAACACCATCAATAGAAGAAGCTTTAAAAAAAGATTTTTCTTATAAAGAATATATTGTTAATAAAGAAAAAAAAGAAATTCCTGATATCTATCAAAATACTAAAAGATATGAAGAAGTATTTAAACAAATATTATCCTTTAGTTATGTAGACTACGTAATAGAACTACAAAAAAAATATGAAATTGATAAAAATGATATTACTAATGATATTAAAGAAAAAGCTTTAGAAACAGCAATCTTATTATTAGATATAGATATGCAAGACTTAGGAAAAAATCAAAAAAAAGTAACCCAAAAAATAGATGTTATAAAAGGAACTTATAGTACTGTAGATGAACTAGAATATCGTTATGCACTTCAAAGAAAAAAATTAGATGAACATAATAATAGTATAAAAAGAGCTAAAGCATATAGTGATGGTAAAATATCTGTTGGACATTTAAAACCTGAAGACATAAAACATATTGAATTTCAAAATAGAAAAAATATATTAATGGCTCAAAAAATAATTAAAGAAGCAAATAAGGCAGGATTTGATTTAGAAGACTTAACTTTCGCAGAACAATTTGAATTTTTAAAAAATAAAGGCTTTATCGATAAAAATGGTCATCCAAAGGAAAAGGAATCATGAGAACTGTATATATTCATATTCCTTTTTGTAATACCATTTGTACCTATTGTGATTTCCCTAAAGTTTTTAAAAATATCGAATGGATAGATAAGTACTTAAATAAATTAAAAGAAGAAATAAAAGAAAATTATCAAGGAGAAAAAATAGATACACTTTATATTGGAGGAGGAACTCCAAGTGCTCTTACTATAAAACAATTAAAAAAATTATTTGAAATAATAAAAATTTTTAATATAAATGACAATGCCGAAATAACTTTAGAAGCAAATAGTGAAGACTTAACAGAAGATAAATTAATTTTTTTAAGTGATAAAATAAATCGCCTTAGTATAGGAGTTCAGACATTTGATAAAAAAATACTTAAACTTATGAATAGGACTGTAAACATATCAAACATAAAAAAGGCCTTTAAATATTTTAATAATATAAACATTGATTTAATGTATGGCTTTAATGAAGAAAATATAAATATATTAGAAAATGATTTAAAAAAAATATTAGAGTTAAAGCCATCACATATTTCTTGTTACTGTCTTATATTAGAGCCTAATACTATCCTTTATATAAAAGGATATAAACAAAATAATGATGATATTTTATATGAAAAGTTAATAAATAAATATTTAAAAGATTATAACCACTATGAAATAAGTAATTATGCTTTAAAAGGATATGAATCAAAACATAATTTAACATACTGGAATAATGAAGAATATTATGGCTTTGGTATGGGTGCTAGTGGATACATCAAAAACAAAAGATATGATAATACCCATAGTATAAATAAATATTTAAAAGGTGATTATAAATATATAACTCATTATTTAGATGAAAAAGAAACCATGCAAAATGAATTTATATTAGGATTTAGAAAATTAAAAGGAATAAATAAAGAAAAATTTAAAGAAAAATATCAAAAAGATATTCACGATATAGATATAATAAATACTCTTTTAAAACAAAACTTATTAAAAGAAAATAAAAATAATATATATATAAATCCTAAGTATATATATGTATCTAATGAAATATTAATTAAATTTTTATCATAAAATAATATTTATTACATAATTTTAAAAGTAATAATAAGTTCTTTTGTGAAAAAAAAACGAAAAACTTATTTAGATTATAAAAAAAACTTTATATTATAAGGAAAATTTGTTATAATGAACATGGGAGGTAAAGAGAAGTGAAGAGAAATTTGCTTAAAGTAATTGGAATATCATTCTTAATTTTTGTAGTATTAAGTTGGATTATTCCAGTAGGTACATATTCTAGTGGAGAGTTAACCACAGATGGTACAGACCCAGTTGGGTTATACGCTTTATTTAGTACACCAGTTTCAACAATACTTACATTCGTTTTATATGCAGTAGTGTTTGCTGCGATAGGGGGATTATATGGTGTAGTTGACAAAACAGGAGCACTAAAACCAATGCTTGAAAAAGCTAGTAAGAATAAAGGTAAAGGTTTCTTAATCTTTTCAATAATATTCTTTATAGTTCTTTCATCATTAACAGGGTTATCAATGTTATTATTTGTTTTAGTTCCTTTATTTGCAAGTATCATATTTGCAAAAGGTTATGACAAAATAACTGCCCTAGCATCAACAGTAGGAGGTATATTAGTAGGATCAGTATGTTCTACATATGGATTTAATATTACTGGTTACACTAAAAATTTACTTAGTGTAGACATGAATAATGAAATTGTAGCTAAATTAGTATTACTTGTTCTTTTAACAGCAGCATTAATTTTCTTTGTTATCAAAAAAGCAGATAAATCTATTAAAGCTAATGCATTAATTAGTAAAGATAGTAAAAAAGCTTTTGATATTGAAAAAGAAGAAATTGAAGAAGAAATTGAAGAAGAAAAAAAAGAAGCTAAAAGTAAAACTGCTAAAAAAGCTCAGACTAAAAAGGCTGAAACTAAAAAACCAGCAGCTAAAAAAACAACTACTAAAAAACCAGCTACTAAGAAACCAGCAACTAAGAAAACTACTACCAAGAAAGGAAATACTAAAAATTTTGCAATAGCTAAAAATGTTAAAAAAGTTAAAGCTGAAAAGAAAACAAGTATTATTCCATTTATGGTAATTACAATCATTTTATTATTAATTGCCGCAGTTGGTATGTATAATTGGTATTATGCATTTGGCATTGAAACATTTAATGATATGTATGATGCTATAATGGGAGTGGAAATTGGTGATTATCCAATACTTGAAAATATTTTCGGTGGTGTAAGTCAATTAGGTTATTGGGGTAATACAGACCTTGTAGTAATTCTAGTTGTTATATCAGCCCTATTAGCATTTGTTTATAAATTAAGTTTAAATGAATATGTTGAAGGCTTTATTAAAGGCATGAAAGAAATGATGCCTACTGCTATTTATGCAGCATTAGCAAGTGTAATTTTATATGTTCTTTATTCAGCATCATATTATGGCTCTGGAACAATCGTAAATACTATATTTGCTAAAATAATGGGTGAAGATTTCAATGTTATCTTAACAGCTATTTCATCATTAATAGGAAGCTTCTTCTACAATGATTTATATTATCTATTATCAGGACTTAATTCATTTGTATCAAGTTATAGTGCAGGAGATTTAAAAATCGCAGCATTATTAATTCAATCAGTATACGGAATTGGTATGATGCTATTCCCAACAAGTGTTGTATTAATCGCTGGACTTAGTTACTTTGATGTTAAATGGTCTGAATGGATAAAATACATTTGGAAATTCTTATTAGGATTATTTATTCTAGTAGTTGTAGTTTGCTTATTACTAACTATTATATAAAATTAGTTAAAAAAACGTCGGTATTTACTGACGTTTTTCTAATTTTTAGGCAAAATTAAATTACTTGACATATATTTTGTTTTAGTGTATAAATTATATTAGTTCAAGAAAGGAAGCGGTATATTGGCTAAAAATTTAGTTATTGTAGAGTCACCAACAAAAGTTAAATCAATTAGTAAATACTTAGGAAAAGATTATATCGTAACATCTAGTAAAGGACATATAAGAGATTTATCTACTAAAGGCAAATTTGGTTTAGGTGTTGATATTGAAAATCATTTTAAACCTGATTATAAAACTATTAAAGGCAAAAAACCTATAATTGATGAACTAAAAAAAGAAGCTAAAAAAGTTGATATGGTTTATCTAGCAACCGACCCTGACCGTGAGGGCGAAGCAATTGCGTGGCATATTTATGATATATTAGGTTTAAATGATGCTAATTATAATAGAGTACTATTTCCTGAAATAACTAAAAAAGGTGTTTTAAACGGAATAAAAAATGCCCTTAAAATTGATAGAAATCTTGTTAATAGTCAGGAAACAAGAAGAATATTAGATAGAATAATAGGCTTTAGATTAAGTAAACTAGTCCAATCTAAAACAGATGGTAAGTCTGCTGGTAGAGTACAAAGCGTTGCTTTAAAATTAATCGTAGATAGGGAAAGAGCTATTAAGGCATTTGTTAAAGAAGAATACTGGAATATAATAGCCAAATTTGATAGTTTTAATGCTGAATTAACATCATATAAAAATGAAGATATAAAGATTAAAAATGAAGAAGAAGCTGATCAAATACTAAGTTCTTTGCATAATGATTTTAAAGTACAATCAGTTATAAAAAAAGAAAAAAATAAATCCTCAAAACCAGTATATGAAACAAGTACATTGCAGCAAGATGCATCTAATAAACTAAACTTAAGTGCAAAAAGAACAATGTCAATTGCTCAAAAATTATATGAGGGTATTGATTTAGATAATGAAACAGTTGGACTTATAACATATATGCGTACTGATTCTGTAAGAATCTCTGATGAATTTGTAAATGAAACAAAAAACTATATTATTAATAAATATGGCAAAGAGTATGCTGGAAATGTTAAAACTGCAAAGAAAAAAGATAATGTTCAAGATGGACATGAAGGTATTAGACCAACTAGTATTGAAAGAACACCAGAAAAAGTAAAGCCTTACTTAAAAGACGATGAATTTAAATTATATAGAATGATTTATTATAGAGCACTTTCTAGTCTTATGCATGACGCTAAAGTAGAAGGAACTACTATTTTATTAAATAACAATGATTATATATTTAAAGCAACAGGTCAGGTTATTGTCTTTGATGGTTATCTAAAAGCCTATAAAGATTATGAAGATACTAAAGATGAAAAACTCCCATTATTAAATAATAATGATTTATTATCTGCAGAAGAAATCAAAAAAGAACAACATTTTACCGAACCTCCAGCAAGATATACTGAAGCTAGGTTAATAAAAGAAATGAAAGAACTTGGGATAGGAAGACCTAGTACTTATGCTACTATAGTGGATAATATAAAAAATAGAGGGTATGTTACTACTGATAAAAAGAAGTTCATTCCAACAGAAATAGGTTTTGAAGTTACAGATAAGCTACAACAGTACTTTAGTCATATTATAAATGTAGAATATACAGCAAATATGGAAAATGAACTTGATGAAGTTGCTTTAGGCAAAGAAGTTTGGTATGAAATATTAGAAAAATTTTATAATGAATTTGAACCTGCAGTTGAAGAAGCTTTAGAAAAATTACCAAAAAAAGAAGTAAAAGAAACTGGAGAAGATTGTCCACTATGTAATCATCCTTTAGTTATTAGAAATGGTAAATATGGTGAATTTATTGCCTGCAGCAACTTTCCAAAATGTAAATATATAAAAAGTGAAAAAAAGGAAGAGAGCATAATTACTAAATGCCCTAATTGTGATGAAGGACAAATAGTAGAAAAGCATAGTAAAAGAGGTAAATTATTTTATGGCTGTAATAATTACCCAAAATGTAAAACCGCTTATTGGGATAAACCAACAGGAGAAAAATGTCCAGAATGTGAAGGAATGCTTACTTTAAAAAATGATAAAATAAAATGTTCTAATTGTGATTATACAAAATAAAACGCTAGACTACCTAGTGTTTTATTATTTAATTATGCTAGAATTAAATTAACATATCTATATGCTTAATTTTATAATAAATCTAATATTTTTATGGCAAAATTCCTAAAAAGAGTGCAAAGAAGATAAAAAAATGGTATAATTATATCTAGCTTGGAGATGGTGCTATGTTAATACTAGCTAAAGCTGCCATGGCAATGATGCTTGGTTTTGTCTTTACAGTTATCTTCGGATATTTTGTAATAAAATGGCTAAAAAAAGAAAAACTAGGTCAATCAGTTAGTAAAACATTAGGAGATAGACATAAAGAAAAACAAGGTACTCCCACTATGGGAGGAATAATGTTTATAATACCTATTATAGTTATTACCTTAGGTCTTATTTTCACAGGTAAGATGGAATTTAATAACAATATATTTATTGTATTATTTGTCTTTATAAGTTATGCTATATTAGGT
>CAVFIJ010000158.1:0-3614 GCA_963622405.1 Bacteroidaceae bacterium
GTTTATTATTTAATCATTTTTCAAACTCTTTATTCGTTTAGCAATATCATATCCGTTAGAAGTAGAATCAAACATTGGAATAACTATTTTTGATTTAAAGTATGTTTCATTATCACATCTTATAATAATCTCACTGAAAATATCTAATTTTTCATTGAAACCCAACTTTTCAAATTTAGCCGACAATGTTTTTTCTTCAGATGAATAGGCAACTCCTATTATATTTCCTGTATCTTCATAAATATCTTTAGTATTTGTTATACCATTGTACAACATCACAAAGTATTGTAATAATACAGTGCAAGCATTAAAAGGCAAACCTATACTTTCTAAATTAAATATTTTAACATTATTATCTTCCATTAAATCTGGATTTGCTTCGTTTTTATCATTTATTTGGTTATTATTTAATAATCCAAATAAATGATAAAATCGATAAATTTGTTTTAGGTAAAAATTTAAAAGAAATAAGATTAAAAAATAATAATACTCAAAAACAAATAGCAAAAATCATTAAAGTGGATCAATCAAATTATTCAAAATACGAATCGGGAAAAGCATTAATTCAAACTTATTCAATTATAGAATTTGCAAAGTACTATAATGTATCTATAGACTGGATATGTGGAAAAACTAAATAACCTAGTGTTTAATGCACATAGGTTATTTTTTGTGTTTAAAAATTTTTTTAAAAATATTAAATTTTAACTTAAGTGATGACAATCTAACTTTAAGAGTTTTAATTTCTAAATCTTGATGCATTTTTTCAATTTCTTTATTCAATAATTCTTTTTTCATGTCTTTATATGTATCTTTGTGTACAACTGTATAATTTTTATATGGATCATCTTCCTTAGGACCAAAAATTAATAATAGTAAAAACATAAGAGCCATTACAAATAACAATACAAACAACATAATGAATAATACTTTATTTATGCCAGTCATTTGAGAATATGCAAATGGTTTATCTCTATTTAATACCAAAAAATAAAATTCAAGTATTCCACTTAATCCAAAACTTATAGCCAATATAATTGTAATTATATAACTTATCTTTTCTCTAAAACTATCTTCTTTCATTACTTACTCCTTTTTATTCTTAATACACTATTCTTCTATTACAGTAATATTTCTTTCAAATTTAGTATTATCATTGCTATTCTCACTTAAATACATTGCAAATTGAGGACTCTCATCATCTTTATTTTCAAGTACATAATTTCCTTCATCATCATAAATATATGTTACATCTTTTTCAAAATTATGAACATTAACTTTTTTAAAAATTATACCATTTTTTAAAAATGTCAATAAATCATAGTAACTAAAAATATCATCAGATACTAGTTCTACTTTATTTTCTCCATTTATAATTGCAGTTTTTAATTTATTTAGCATACTTACCTCTTCCTTAATTTTAGTATATTGATTTGATATTTTTTCATCAATTTCTTCTATTTCCATTTTAACTTTGTTTTTTTGTGATTTGAAAATACAATCATCAAGCTGTTCAAGTAATTGTTTTCGATATTCTTTAAAAATTTCCAATTGACTTTCTAATATTCTTATCCAACCATTAGAATCTTCAATTTGATGGAAAATGCATAAGTTTAATACTTTTGTAATTAAATCTTCATCTTTAACTTCATTAATAACCTTCTTTTTTTCTTCTTTTTTTTCATAAAATTTCCTCCGTTATTGTACTGCTATAACTATTATATCACATTTTTCTCGTTATTCCCCACCAAATTCAAATATTCCCACAAAAAATGGGAAAATTATTTTTGAAGGTGGTATTATGAAATTCGAAAAAATGAAAGAAATAAGAGAAACAAAAGAATTAAAGCAATGGCAAATAGCAAATGAATTAAAAGTTGACAGAAGCACATATGCTGGATGGGAGACAGGTAAAGATACTATTCCCTTAAGAAAACTCTATGAATTGAGTAATTACTATAAAATAAGTATCGATTATATAACTGGCTTGTCTAAAAAAAATAATTATATTTACTCTGGTGATTCAATCAATTTGAATATAGTTGCAAAAAATTTGAAGAAATTAAGGATAGATAATAATTTAAAACAAAGGGATATATTTAACATGTTAAATATTGCTTCATCAAGTTATTCTGTATATGAAACTGGACAGACACTAATACAAACATCATTTATATATCAAATTGCTAAAAAGTATAAAGCTTCAATCGACTCTATTTTAAAAGAGCAATGACAGATTTGTCATTGCTTTTAAAAATTCATTTCTGTTTCTATTAAGTTCTTTCTTATCTCAAAACTTTCAGTAGTTGAAGAATCAAATTGATTATTATCCATTATATAATTAATCCATTTTAACGCACAATTTTTTAAATATGGCATTTCATTTTTTCTAGTTTCCTCATTATCATAATACTCATTTAAAAATGCTTTAAGACCTTCAGTATCTACTCCTCTTGATTTAGAAAAATACAATAATGATATCGCAATTGCAACATCAACTACTGTTGGTCCATATTTAGCATCATCAAAATCAATAAATCCAATTTGTGATTGCCAATTTTCATTATAGAAAATATTGCATCTAGTCAAGTCAAAATGTAATATTGAATATCGATTAAATACTCCATCTATTTCGAATGGTAATGTAGGTAAATTATATTTATTATTACCAGTTGTTATTTTGTGAATATTTTTTATTTCTTTAGCTATTTTAATGGAAGTATCCTTATTTATATTTTTAAATAAGTTTCCAATTTCTTCACCATTTAAAAATGAATATATTACACAATATTTACCATTTTCCAATAGAGAGTATTCTTGATTTTCTTTATTCAATATTATATCTGGAACATTCATTCCACCATTTTTTAAATCTTTATGAATATTAACCATAGAAATAGCATGGTTTTCTTCATCATATAATTTCATTATATACTTATTAGAAAGACTTGTAAGCATATATACATTTCCATCAGTTGAATCCTCATTTTTAATAATTTTATCTATTTCTAGACAATACTTTTTCTTTATTTCCTCTTTCATTATTATCCCTCACACTTTCCATATCCATTATATCATGTTTTATATGTTTTATGTGCATAATAATATCATTATTATTTAAAGATGGCATTTTTTTAAGTTCTTCTTCAGAAATAATTCCATCAACATATAAATTTAACATTTCATATTGAATTATACAATAATCACACAATTGATAATTATTATTTGGTTTATATTCAGAATTGATAAGTATACGATTAGAATTGATATCACCAGATATTACATTAGAATTATCTTTATATTGAAGCCCGATAGGACACATTTCAAATTTACCATAGCCATCAATACTTTGTATAAAATAAGGAATATAACATTTATAGTTTCTTTTCCCAGTTTTCATTATATTTATAAGTCTTTCAAAATATGGTAATTGTGGTAATATATTATTATATTTATTATAATTATCAATAATACATCTTTCAAATTCCAATATTTGTTGTTCATTAAAATCTAAAATACTTCTTGGTTCACCTCTAACAGGTCTTGGTACTATCATTAGATTTTTTGCATTTTTAAAATGTTCTAAAAACTCTTTAAATTTATCAGTATTATAT
>CAVFIJ010000159.1:0-16479 GCA_963622405.1 Bacteroidaceae bacterium
ATTTTATATTCTTCTTCATTTTTATGATTTAATACAAACTCTTTTGAATCTTCTTTTGCTTTTAAAAGTAAATCATAATCTTTTTTGATATTAGCAATCCTAAATTGCATATCTCCACTTTGTCTTTCTCCAAATAAATCTCCAGCACCCCTTAATTTAAAATCTTCTTCACTGACTTTAAAACCATCAGATGTATTTTCTAATACTTTTAATCTTTTAGTTTCTCTGTCACTTATTAATATACAATATGAATCTAAACTATTACGTCCTACTCTTCCCCTTAATTGATGAAGAGTTGAAAGGCCAAACATATAACTATCAAATATCACTATCATAGTAGCATTTTTAACATCTACTCCAACTTCTATAACTGTAGTACTAATTAATATTTGGATATCATTATTTTTAAATTTATTCATTACATCTTCTTTTTCTTTTGGTTTCATCTTACCGTGTAAAATACCTATTTTAGCAACTTTATTAAAAGCTCTATTCATTTTCTCTTCTAAATTTTTAGTGTTTTCTAAATCACTATTTTCGCTTTCCAAAGCAAGAGGCGAAATAACATATATTTGATGTTTCTTTTTAATCTCTAAAAGCATCATATAAAGAACGTCTTTAATATCTTTAGGATTTTTTATAATAGTTTTTACTTCTTTTCTACCACTTGGCATAGTTTTTATATTTGATATATCAGCATCTCCATAAATAGTAAGAGCATATGTCCTTGGTATAGGAGTCGCACTCATATATAAAATATCTGGCATTAAACCTTTATTATTTAAATAACTTCTTTGATTCACACCAAAACGATGTTGCTCATCAGTAATAACTAAACCAAGATTTTTAAATAAAACATTATCTCCTAATAAAGCATGTGTTCCAATTAAAATATCTATATTACCCTCTTTAACATGTAATAATATATCTTTTTTTTCTTTGGCCTTAGTTTGACCTGTTAAAAGAGATATATTTAAATTTGGTAATATTTGTTTTATATTTTGATAATGCTGAGAAGCAAGAACTTCTGTTGGAGCCATTAATGCGCCTTGATAACCTGCTAGAAAGTTCATATATAAAGTTACAAAAGATACTATTGTTTTACCGCTTCCAACATCTCCTTGAAGAAGTCTATTCATTTTCTTGTTTGTAGTCAAATCTTTATAAATATTATTTATACTTTTTTGCTGATCTGTAGTTAGTTTAAAAGGTAATGTATTTATAAAAGAAATTACTTTATCATAAGGGATATCTTTTATTATACCCCTCATCTTATTACTTCTTTTTAAAAGATTAATTTTAAAAGTAAAAATAAATAACTCTTCATACTTTAATTTTTGAATTGATGCTTTTAATAAAGATCCACTACTTGGCATATGAATACATTTAATCGCAGACATTTTATCTGGAAAATTATATTTTTGATTATATTTAAAAGGGATATAATCTAAAACATTATTATCTGTTAAAGCATTTAATATAAAATTATTAAGTTTTTTACTAGTCATTTTATAAGTAGTATGATAAATAGGTTCTACTATCGTTTTATCTAACACACCAAATCTAATATCACTTGCTGTAATACTATTGTCCTTTTTATTATATTTACCTATTATGGTAAGAGATGTTCCAGCAGAAATCTTAGGTTTTAAAAAAGCTCTATTAAATATTGTTATTTTAAAGATTGCTGAATTATCATTTAATCTAAATGTCATTTTATTTAAACTTTTAGAAATATAATAAACATTAGGAGTACATTCACACATTCCAGTTACCACAACATTTTGATTATCAACAAGTTCCTTTGATTTTTTTATAATATTATATTTATATGGATAATAACAAATAAGCTCATTAACATTTGTTATACCAAGACTATTAAAAATTTTTAATGTGCTTTCACCTACTCCTTTTATTTGACATAATTCCACAAAATCACCTTTTTTTCATTTTTTTCGCAATTTTACTTGACATATTTTTATTTTATGATAATATATTAATCACCAATTCAATTTATATTGGATTGGCGCTAGTGTAAACTAGCCAGCCCCTTTTTATTCTTTTATTGGATAGGCCCTTCAGGGGGTGCCTATCCTTTTTTTATATTATATCAAATATTCAAAAAAAGAGAGCAAACACTTTTAAAATAATTACTTTTTAATTTTAGTTTTATCTCTCTCAAATATTCTTATCTTATCTAAATCAACCTTATAAATATTATCTTCTTCATATATTTCTTTTAATAGTTTTTTATCACAATCAATTAAATTAATATGATAAGCCTTAAAACACGAAATTAATCTTTTTAAATATTTTAAATCATCTGGATTATTCTCATCAAACGAATAATCATTTAATAGAATTTCATTAGCTTCAATATTATTAGGGACACCATAAACACCATCAGATAAATCAATATTTACATTGCCATTACTAACCTTTAACATTAAACTCTTCACTCTAGCATATAATTTTATACCTTTTAAATTTACATTTGAATTAGAAAATAACAATTTCCCATCCTTTTCCATCTCTTTAAATTCAATATTATAATCATTATTAGGTGAAAAATAAGCATTATAAGAATTAGATTTATTAAATATATTTCCAACTATAATTTTATATGTCCCTTTTTTCTTTTTTTTATAATCTTTTTTTTGCAATAAAGATATATAGCCGCAACTACTTTCAGTACGTATATCCATTATAATTCCCCCTAAACATCAAAGTATTATAACATCATTTTAAAATATTGCAAATTACCCTACATCTTTTTCATACTAGTTTCATTATTCAAATCAAAGTCTTGATATTTTTCAGTTACTTTAACCTTAGCAAACACAAGAACTTTATTATAAGCATTTTCATCACTAGAACCATAATAATCCTTAGCATCATAATCACCGCATGTCCAAAAACATACAATATGATCTCCATATGTAGGTATCTTAGAATTATCAACATCTAAATCACTATTACTAAGAACAGATGCTAAAAAATTATAAAAATCCTCTTCACTATTAAAATCACCTACACAATTATAAAAAGATGAAGCATCATATGTTCCAGCAGCAAATATTTCCAAATTAGCTCCAACATACTTATCAGTATAAGTAATATTATTAACCTCATTATATAAATTTTGTCCATTAACATCTGCAAAATCACCATATTTTGAATCCTTATCAGAATACTTAGCAAGTTTTCCAAACATCGAACCATCGCTCATATTATGCCCATAAATAATCGTAAAATCGTCTCTTAATGATTCATCATTTCTATAATCCTTAAATATAGAACTATGAGAAGCACTACCATTTCCATAACCATCAATATCATGATACAAATAGTATTCATTATCATCACTCTGCATTACAGGAAAAGCCCCACCAAAAAGCTCACTAGAGTCAATAAAAGCCTTTACATCACCTTCAAAAGTATATGGACATTTAGTGTATTCATTACTAGCAACATTATTAGTAGAAACAAAATCATCAACCTCTACCCTTTGTTCTGTTGCATAATTGTGCAAATTATATGAATTTAAGAATTTTGGAAGTTCTATAGATGCCGCTCCTACACCAGCACCAACAAGAGCACCAATAAGCATACCTTTCACAAGCATTTTGCTAAATCTCTTTTCTTTTTTTAATTTATACTTCTTACTCTTTTTAAAAATAGTCATATACATTACATCCTCCTTACTAAACAAAAAAGATTTCTTTAAACTTAAAGATATCTATCTTTGAATCATATTTAATAAATTAATTTTAAACATATCTTTATCAGAATGTTCATTTGAAACCATTACACCTTTATAAGTTTTAAGTTCAGATTGATGACCTTCAGTTAAGATATGTTCTGGTTCTAAAGTTAAAAGAACAATTGCTTTTTTTTCTTCATCAACTTGATAATGAACTTCAGCATTACCATGTACTTTAGCAAATAAAGCATCTGTTGGTAATTTTATATGATATTCATCTCCCACTTTTTCGCCAAGAATATTGCCTTTTTTTAATTCGGGATAATATTCAAAATAGAGTTTCTTAAAAGCGAGCATATTATATTTTTTAAGGGCACTTTCAAGTTTTCTAAATTCATTTTCGTTTTTATATTCAAATATGTATTTGTCCGCCATTAATATCCTCCTTGCTAGGTTACTTACTATAAATATAGTATCACAAGGATATATCAAAGTCAAATATTTTACCCCGTAAAATTTGTAAAAATATAAGAAAAAAGAAGACTAATTTTCTTCTTTTACTATCTCTCCATCCATACTCCATGTCTTAACATCTGTAATTTTTACATTCACTATTTGTCCTAACTTTTCTTTTGGAGCATTTACATTTACAAGTTTCATTGTATCAGTATATCCCATAAGCATATTATCATTTTTAGATGATACATCCTCTAATAATACTGAAACAGTCTTATTTAAATACTTCATGTTATTTTCTTTAGCATACTTATTAACTAATTCATTTAATTTATATAATCTCTTCTCTTTTTCTTCTAAAGTAGTATCATCCTTCATTTTTGATGCAGGTGTTCCCTCTCTTGGTGAAAAAATAAACGTAAAGGCTGAATCATATTTACAAGTATTTACAACATCAAGTGTTTCATTAAAATCATCAACACTTTCCAAAGGAAAGCCTACTATAATATCTGTGGTAATAGAAACATTAGGAATAGTTTTTAACTTTTTAAATAACTCCAAATAGCTTTTTTTAGTATATCTTCTACCCATTAATTTAAGAATTCTATCTGAACCAGACTGAAGTGGAAGATGAATATATGGCATTATATTGTCATATTTTTTTATTACCTCAATCATTTCATCAGTAAAATCCCAAGGATGTGATGTTACAAATCTAACTCTATCAATTCCCGTTTCAGCAGTATCACGAAGTAAATCACTCATATCATAATTATCATTTAAATCTTTACCATAAGCATTTACATTTTGTCCTAGTAAAGTTACTTCTTTATAGCCCTTACTAACTAAATCTCTTACTTCTTCTATTATATCTTCATGTCTTCTGCTTCTTTGTTTACCTCTAGTATAAGGAACAATACAATAAGTACAAAACTTATCACAACCATACATTATATTAACCCATGCTTTATATTTACTATCCCTTTTTGTAGGCATATTTTCTATAATATCGCCCTCTATACTATATACTTCAAGTTCTAACCTTTTGTTTTTAATAGACTTATATAAAATACTAGGAAGATTATTTATATTATGTGTTCCAAATACAATATCAAGCCATTTATACTTATCTTTTATTTCATTTGCAATAGACTCTTCTTGAACCATACAACCACATACACCAGTAATTATATTTGGTTTTTCTTGCTTTAAATGCTTTATTCTTCCAATCATTCCAAATACCTTATTATGAGCATTTTCCCTAATTGCACATGTATTTAAAAGAATAAGGTCAGCCTTTTCCATATCATTTACTTCAGTATAACCCATATCCTCTAAAATAGCTTTAATATTCTCTGTATCATGTTCATTCATTTGACAGCCATATGTCTTAACAAAATATTTTTTACCTCTACCAATATTCTTATAAGCATCATCTATTTTATACTTCACTATATTAGGTAGTATATTGGTTCTTTTTTTTGCTTCTTTTAAATCAGGTAATATCATTTAATCACTTCATTTCCGTTATAGATAATATCATAATTAGTTACATTAAGCAAGAAAAAAGCAGAAAGGCTAAATATCTTTTTTCCATTCCCACTCTTTTATCTCTGGCATATCTTCGCCATATTCTCTTATATAATTACTATGCTTTACAAGTTTATTTTTCATTTGTTCAACTAAATACATTTCCTTACTGCCAATTATAGGAAGATGTGAAATAGCATCTATTACTAAATGATACCTATCAATTTCATTTTGAACACGCATATCAAAAGGAGTTGTTATTGTTCCCTCTTCTAAATATCCATGAACAGACATATTCCTATTATGTCTTTTATAAGTAAGTTCATGAATTAACTTAGGATAACCATGGAAATTAAATATTATCGGTTTATCTTTAGTAAATAATACATCATATTCTTCATCACTTAATGCATGTGGATGATGTGAAATAGAATCAAGTTTCATCAAATCAACTATATTAATACATCTAACTTTTAATGCTGGAAGTTCATTTGTTAAAATAGAAATAGCGGCAATGGTTTCTAAAGTTGGAGTATCACCAGCACAAGCCATTACTATATCAGGATTTTGTTTTTCATCATTAGAAGCGAAATCCCATATACCAATTCCTTTAGTGCAGTGCATTATTGCTTCCTCTTTATTTAACCACTGATAACTTGGATGTTTAGATGCCACTACTACATTAACATAATTATCTGTTCCAACTATATGATTAAATACTGAAATTAAACAGTTAGCATCTGGTGGTAGATATATTCTTGTTACATCTGGCTTTTTATTAGCAACATGGTCTAAAAACCCTGGATCTTGATGTGTAAATCCATTATGATCTTGTTGCCATACATTAGAAGTAAGAAGTAAATTTAAAGAGGCAATTGGTTCTCTCCAAGGTATCTGATTACAAACCTTAAGCCATTTAGCATGCTGAGAAACCATAGAATCTACAACTCTAATAAATGCTTCATAACTTGTAAAAAAGCCATGTCTTCCTGTAAGTAAATAACCCTCAAGCCATCCTTCACACATATGCTCAGATAAATAACTATCCATTATTCTACCATCTTTACTTAAATTCTCATCCGTTTCTATAATCTCTTCTTGCCAGTCTCTTTTAGATGCATCGAACATTCCATATAATCTATTTGACATAGCCTCATCAGGTGAAAAGGCTCTAAAATTATGAGGATTATTTTTAATAATATCTCTAATAAAATTACTTAATGTAAGCATATCACTATTTTTCTCTTTACCATGACCTTTTAATTTAAGCATATATTTTCTATAATCAGGTAATATTAAATTTTGTTTTAATAAACCACCATTAGAATATGGAGTAGCACCAAGACGTTTATTTCCCTCTGGTATAATACTTTTTATTTCTTTTCTAAGTCTTCCTTTACTATCAAATAATTCTTCTGGTTTGTAACTTCTAAGCCATTTTTCTAAATATTCTAAATGACTTTCTTTATCCATAGAAACAGGTACTTGATGTGCTCTAAAAGTTCCCTCTATTATATTGCCATCAACTTCTTTAGGCCCTGTCCACCCCTTAGGGGTTTTTAAAATAATCATGGGCCATCTAATTTCTTTAGTGCCAGCTTTTATATCTTTAATTTCTTTAATAACTGTATCCATTACTGTTATCATTTTTTTATGCATTATTTTAGGGTCATCACCCTCAACTAAATAAGGATTATAGCCAAGTCCATAAAAATAACACGCTAACTCTTTATTACTCATTCTTGCAAGTACTGTTGGATTACTTATTTTATAACCATTTAAATTAAGTATTGGTAAAACTACTCCATCAGTTTTAGGGTTTAAAAATTTATTAGAATGCCATGAAGTTGCAAGTGGGCCTGTTTCTGCCTCTCCATCGCCTATAACACATGCCACAATTAAGTCTTTATTATCAAAAGCCGCACCATATGCATGAGCTAATGAATAACCAAGTTCTCCTCCCTCATGAATAGATCCTGGTGTCTCTGGGGCCGCATGAGAAGATACACCACCTGGAAAAGAAAACTGTTTAAATAGTTTTTTTAACCCTTGTTCATCTTCAGTTATATTAGGATATTTTAAAGTATAACTTCCCTCTAAATATGTATTAGATATTAAAAAGTTTCCTCCATGACCTGGTCCAGATATATAAAGCATATTTAAATCATAATCCTTAATTACTCTATTTAAATGTGTATATACAAAATTTTGAGCAGGAACTGTTCCCCAGTGTCCAACTATTTTTCTCTTTATATCACTTGGTTTAAGTGGCCTTTTAAGTAGTGGGTTATCAAGTAAATATAACTGACAAGCCGAAAGATAGTTAGCGGCTCTAAAGTATTTATCTAATAATTCAATTTTTTCATCCATAGCAATCCCTCTCTATTCAATAAACATTATAACATTTTTTTTTAATACTGACTATGTTTTTATGCTATAATATTTGGTAGGTGATATTATGGCTAATAAAGCTCAAACATTTACTTTAAAAGTAAGTGAAAACACAAAAGAGAAAATGATAGAATATTTTGAAGATAAGAAAAGACTAAAAACTCCTCCATATGCTATATTTCAGGCTGATGAAGCAGATACAGTAGTAACACTATATGAATCTGGAAAAGCCCTATTTCAAGGTATAAGTGCTGATATAGATGCAAATATGTGGAAAGAAATAGAAAAGAGTTTAAATCCGGATAAAAATGCAGATTTAAAAAGTTCTCTTGATAAAGAAAAAAAGGAAACCGAAAAAAAAGAATATAATGATTTATATTATATTAATTCTATTGGTTCAGATGAAGTTGGAACAGGCGACTTCTTTGGTCCTATTGTTGTTACAGCCTCATTTGTAACTAAAGATAATATTCCTTTTTTAGAAGGTTTAGGTGTAAAAGATTCAAAGAAACTTACAGATGATGCAATTATAAAAATAGTGCCTCAAATAATCAAAAAAATACCATATTCAAGTGTAATAATAACTAATGAAGAATATAATAAAAGATACTCTAAAGATATAAATTTAAATGCTATTAAAGCTATTCTTCATAATAAAGTTTTATTTAATTTAAGCCAAAAATATAATAATTATGATAAAATTGTAGTAGATCAGTTTACTTCTGAAAACACTTATTATAAATATTTAAATAATAACCCTAATATACAAAAAAACATTACATTTGTAACAAAAGGTGAAGATAAATGTCTATCTGTTGCATGTAGTTCACTTATAAGTAGATATATATTTATAAATAAATTTAATAAAATTAGTAAAGAATTAAATATTTCACTTCCTAAAGGTGCTGGAGATAAGGTTGATGAAATTGGTGCAGAAATAGTAAAAAAATATGGTATTGAAACTTTAAATAAATATGCCAAAATGAATTTTAAAAATTTAGATAAAATAAAAGAATTAGCAAAAAACTAATTTTTTTTTAAAATAAAAGTCTAGAGGGGGCCGTTTACGATAAAAACCGGACTCATCCAGGTGGGCATCACATTATATATATTAGGATTCCTATTAAAATAATAGGTATTCAACACCATACATAAATTAGATTCCCTATCGTTAACTTGTAGGTTTTTCATATTAACCTTACCTCTAGACAATTATATTATACCATATATATTTTTTTTATCAATAAATTTGATTAAACTTTACACTTAAAGCTCAACTTTTATATTTAATTCTTTAAGCTGTTTATCAGAAACATTTGAAGGTGCTTCACTCATTAAACAAGATGCACTTGTTGTTTTAGGAAATGCTATTACATCTCTAATATTTTCTGTATTGCACAAAATCATAGTAAGCCTTTCAAGCCCAAGAGCAAGCCCACCATGTGGTGGAGCTCCAAGAGTTAAAGCATTAAGTAAAAATCCAAATTGTTCTTCTGCCTTTTCTTTTTTAAAACCTAACTCTTCAAGTACTTTCTGTTGCATATCAGGTTTATGGATTCTTATACTTCCTCCCCCTACTTCATAACCATTTAAAACAACATCGTATGCTCTAGCAAGAGCATTTTCTTTATCACTTAATAAATTCATATCTTGAGGCATAGTAAACGGATGATGACAGGCTATATACCTTTCTTCTTCTTCACTATATTCAAACATAGGAAAATCTGTAACCCACAAAAAATTATATTTATTTTTATCTATTAAATTCAAATCTTTAGCAACTTTTAACCTAAGTGCTCCAAGTGCTGTTTTAACAACTTTTTTATTACCATAAGTTATAAGTATTAAATCATTATTTTGTATATTATAATCATTTATTAGTTTCAAAGAAATATCTTCTGTTACAATTTTAGCAATAGAACCTGTAAATTCATCATTATATTTAAGAAACATCAGTGTCTCTGCCTTATATGTTTTTATATATTCTAATAATTTATCTATATCTTTTCTTGAATACTTTGTTGCGGCATCACGAACAACAATACCATTAATTATCTCCCCTTTATCAATAGCAGTTTTAAATAATGCAAAATCTGTATTTTTAAATAATTGAGTAAAATCAACAATTTTCATATCAAATCTAGTATCCGGTTTATCAGAACCATATATGCTAATAGCGTCATTATAAGTCATTCTAACAAATGGTGTTTTAATATCTATATTTTTAACTTTTTTAAAAATCGTAGAAAGTAATCCTTCTGTTAAATTAATAATATCTTCTTCATTAACAAAACTTGCTTCTAAATCTATTTGTGTAAATTCAGGCTGTCTATCTGCCCTTAAATCTTCATCTCTAAAACATCTTGCAATTTGATAATATTTTTCAAAACCACTAACCATTAATATTTGTTTAAATAGCTGGGGAGATTGTGGTAAAGCATAAAACTGGCCTTTATTTACTCTTGATGGTACCAAATAGTCTCTAGCACCTTCTGGAGTTGACTTACACAATATTGGTGTTTCTATTTCAATAAAATCTTTACTATTTAAATATTCTCTTGCTGTATTCATTATCTTATGTTTAGTAATTATATTATTTTTTAAATTTTCTTTTCTCAAATCAAGATAACGATATTTAAGCCTAGTATCTTCAAGGGCTGTTGTATTATTTAAATCAAATGGTAAATCTTTTGATTCATTTAATATTTCTATATCACTTATTGCTACCTCTATTTCTCCAGTTTTTAAATGTGGATTACTTTTGTCTCTTTTTACAACTAAGCCTTTTGCTTTTATAACATATTCATTTTTTAAATTTAAAGCAACTTTATAAGCATTACTTTCTGGACTAATAGTAAGCTGAATAATTCCACTTCTATCTCTTAGGTCAATAAAAATAAGGCCACCAAGATTTCTTTTTTTATTAACCCATCCATATAATGTTACTTCTTCGCCAACATTATCTATATTAAAATTAGTGTTATTTACTTTCACAATTACACTTCCTAACATTCTATTCATCATCTATTTTTTGATCTAAAAATTCTATCAGTTTATCTGCTTTTACTTTATATTCTTCTTGTGTTTTATTATTCTTTATTGTTACAATATTTTCTTTTTCTTCTAAAGAACCCGCAAAAATAACAAACTTAGCTCCTAGTTTATCTGCTCTTTTAAAATTGTTTTTCATATTTCTTCCTATTAAATCACTATCAATATTAAAACCATTTATTCTAAGCATATTAGATATTTTTAAACAATATGCTTTCTGAGCATCATCAAGTGAGAAAACATATGCATCTATAGTATCATTATCTAAAATATCTATATTAGAAGCTTTTAAAGCAAGTAAAAGTCTATCAATTCCAATAGCAAACCCAACACCTGAATTTTTAGGTCCACCAAGAGTTTCAACTAAATTATTATATCTACCACCTGCTCCTAACACATTTTGAGCACCAAACCCTTTTATATCAGCTTCTACCTCAAATACTGTGTGAGTATAATAATCTAACCCTCTAACTAAATTATCATTAATAACAAACTGAATATTTAAAGATTTTAAATATTCTTTAACTTTCTCAAAATGTTCAATGCTCACGTCATTTAAATAATCTTGAATTTTTGGAGCATATTTCATTATGTCACTTTGACCATCAATTTTACAATCTAATATTCTTAGTGGATTTTTTTCAAAACGTTTTTTACAATCATCACATAAATTATCTAAATGTGGTCTAAAATATTCAAGTAATGCACTTCTATAATTATCTCTAGACTCACTATCTCCCAAAGTATTAATATTAACTTTAATTCCTTTTAAACCTAACAAAGAAAAAAAGTTTACTAAAACACTAATAACCTCAGCATCTACTAAAGCATCTTCACTTCCAAATACTTCCACACCAAACTGGGTAAATTGTCTATTTCTACCAGCTTGTGGTCTTTCATATCTAAACATAGGACCAAAGTACCATGCTTTATATGGCATAAGAGCAGTATATAATTTATTTTCTATATAAGCTCTAACTACACCTGCTGTACCCTCTGGTCTAAGTGTTAATAATCTTTCTCCTCTATCTTTAAAATCATACGTTTCCTTGCTTACAATATCAGATGTTTCTCCAACACCTCTATGAAATAATTCACTTGATTCAAATATAGGTGTTTCTATATAATTAAAATTATATTTATCCATAAGTGCAACTACAAGCTTTTTTAAATATAATATTCTTTTAGCATCATCACCATAAATATCATATGTACCCTTTGGTTTTTGTAACATAATATCACTCATTTCTTATTAAAATTATATTGTTTTTTCTTATATTTGTCAATAAATTAAAGGCCAAACAAAAGTTTAGCCTTTATAAAATATATTCTCATAATCTTTAAAATTATCATAGTTATATTCAAAATCAAATTCTACATTTTTTTGCTTATATATTTGCACAAGTTTATTTTTAAGTTCTTCTTCATTTCCATCATTAAAATATTCAAACGGAATAACAAATGCATTTTTTTCGTTTTCTATTTTTAAATCTTTTATACTATCAAAAGGAGTTACTATTACTTTAGTATTTAATGTAAGAGCTTCTATTATAGAATAAGGAAATGCTTCACTATCACTTAATAATACTAAATAGTCAGCATTTTTTACATATGGTAGTACATCAGTAACAGGTTTTCTAAAAACAAGCCCTCCTTTACTAGGAAATGTCCATTTATCAGTAAATATATTCCATGTATAAGGAATATTTAACTCGTCTAATAATTTTGCCATTTTTTCTATTCTATCTATTCTTTTTATAGGAGAATATCTTAAAGTAGATATTAAAGATAAATGAGGTTTAATTATATTTTTATCTACAATATATGGATTATTAATATAATTGATTTTAGATGTATTATAGTACCCTTTAGCTTTATAAGCAGTTGTTTTTGATACTGCAATATATTCACTATAAATATCATCATTAAACTTTCTAGCATCTTTATAGTCACTCATATTACCATGAATAAACAGAAAGTTTTTGTTAAGATGAATGATATTTCTAGGATAGTAAAAGGTTGAATATGTACATATTAGATTTTTACAAACATAGTTATTTTTATTTTCTAATTTAATGCATTTAAAATATTTACTAAAGCGTTTTAAAGTCTCATTATGTATTTTATCATATAGTATAGTAATATTATATTTTGAAGAAAATGCTTTACCTATCTCTATAATCCACGAGACATAACCATTAAATATGCCATTACAATAACTACCTAAATATATAATGTTATCTAAATAAATATTCTTTTTTCTACTTGTTAAAAAAGAAATATTAAACTGGTTATAACTATTTATGTTATGAAAATATATTTTTTCGGTTATACAGTCTGTTTTTTTAAATAACTCATTTATACATAAATTAAATTTCTCTTCACTTTTGGTTTGAATTAAAGTAATAAATCTTTTTTTCTCATATACATAAGACCAAATATAATCATAAATAGATGGTTTATATTGCATTAATGAAGAGTTTTTTAAAAATTTAATATTACTAGTATATTCATAGTTAAAGGTGCTGCTTAGATAACAACAATCAAAATTTGATTCATTAATTTTATTTAATATTATATTAAAATAATTTGAAGAAATATCATCATCACCATCAATAACACAAATATATTTTCCTTTTGATTCTATTAATTTTTTCTTAAATTCAAGTGGGTTTACATTAGTGATTTCTACTTTTTCACTATCATATGAAATATTTTTATTTCCTAAAACTAAAACCGATAAAATAACATTATTCATACATATCATCCTTATATTATAGATTATAGCATACCAAAAATCTAAAAACAACAAGCAATTATACAGCAAAAAGGTAGCCATTTAGGTTACCTTATTTAGTTCTTGGCTTATAACTTTCCTCATTTACTGAATTAGTATATTCATCAAAATCCGCCCAAAGTTGCCTGCAAGCATTTTGTTTTTCTTCATCACTTAAATTATCATTACTATTGATTTTAGCCTCTAGCATTGCTATATATTCTAACTTAGCATCAATACTTTCACTATTTAAAACATCTCTTTCTTCTGTAAGTTCATTTAATTTCTCTTTATTTTCATTAAGTACTTCGTCATTAGCAATATCATCTTCTATAGTGTCTTCAACATTACCAAATATACTAACATGTTCAATATTTTCTTCACGTCTTTGTCTAAGTTCGTTTTCTAAATTTACAATATCGTCAGTATAATCTTGAATTTTTTCAGCATTTTCTTTCGCTTTACTTTGTGACAATATATGCTGTTGTTTCATTGATGCAAGTTTTTCCTTTTCGTCTTCAATTTCATTTGTAATGTCTTTAAGTTCCTTTTCGATGTTTCTTTTTTCTTTTTGAAGAGCAATAAAAGACAAATCTTCATTAATTTCCGGAACAATATCTCCATATTTAATCTTTTGTTGATTATTTAACTCAAGTCTTTCTTGTAAATGTTCTGTTATTTCATCATATTTTTCATAAAGGCTTCCCTTCGCTTTTTCTAATGAAGTAATATAATTATTAGATGCTCTAACAAAATAAGGTTCATCGTTTTGGATTTCAGTATTTTCGTGTACTTCTTCTTCATTTTCATTTGAAATAACAGGTTCTTCATATTCATCAGAATCAAAATACTCATTATCCTGTTTTTCTTCCTCATTACTGTGCTCATTTGAAATAATAGGTTCTTCATATTCATCAGCACTAGTTTTTTCCCCTATAGGATTCGGAACATCCCTTACATCATAAGAATTATCTTCTTCAGTTGTATGAGATAAATCAATGTCTTTGATACTTTTATTAAAGTCTCTTAAATCTCTTCTATATAGCTTAGTTGATGCCTTCTTATATTCAGATAAAAGATCTTGCTTTGTATAATAACTATTTTCATCTAAATGAAGTGCAGCATTAAGTGCTTCAAGTGTTGTATATCCATGAACGTCCATTTTTTCCTTTATTTCTGCTAAAGAAACTCTGATTTTTTCTTTTACCTTATTGTAAATATCTGGAAGATTTTGTAATTGCTTGTTTTGTGCTGCTGTATTAAATATATTAGCTATATCGTCATAGCTCAACCCTTTACCATTTGAATATATAGAATTATGCTCCATATCATAAATAGTATTAATTGCTTCCATAATTATATCATTAGCAATTATCTCACTTCTAAGATTTTGTACCTTTTTATTTAATTTTTCTCTATTATAAAATTTATCTGCAAAATTTCTTATTTTAGAGAATACACCATCTTGTTTAGCAGTAAATTTTCCAGTTAATTTATCAAACATACCCTTCGTAAACTTAGTTAATTTACCAGAAATTAATTTAACATTTTTATTTTGTAAAATATTTGATAACTTATTATCACTTGATACATCAAAAAATGGTTCATTAAGTTTATATTCATATTCATCAATAAGCTTTTTTTCATAACTATTTCTAGTATCCTTGTTAATTAAACTTCTATAATTAATTTCAGCACTAAAAGCAGTTCCAATGCCATCCTTATCTGTATGAACATAAGATATAATTCTTTTTTGATAATTTAAATAAACCTCGTTACACTTAACTCTATCTTCATACAATTTTCCCAAATATTCTAATTCAGATGAACTAAGATTTGAAATACCTCTTGCTGAAAGATTATCAATTTCTCGGTTTATAGAAGAAAGTCTTTTAGAAACTTCTTCAATTTCATCTAATCCTTTATTATAAACAGCCCGTTTCCCGCAAACATCATCTAGTTTAGTTTCATATTCATCAAGTAGCTTTTGATATTCTGCACGAACTTTATCTAATTGCTCATTACTAAAATTTAAATTATTAAAACGAATATTATCACAAGAAATAGGTTCCCCTGCTACTAGCATTTTTACGTCGCTTATTACCTTTCCGTCTTGTTTAATACCGCCTCTTGCTATTTCTTTTAAGAAACCTTCAAGCATTTTTTTGTCAGTTGTTATATCATAATTATTCATACTACTCCCCCTCCACTGTAGAAATATTTCTTACCATGCTTTCAATCAAATCCATATCCTCATCACTTACATCATGAAGTTCAATTCCTGTTTCTTTATCTACAACTAAAGAAGCATATACATCTTCTCTATCATCAAATGAATAAAGTACAAACTTTTTTTCTCCTGCTTTAACATATCTGATAATTTCAGCTTCAACTTCTTTTCCGTTTTTTATCATTTTTATTTTATTATTCATATACACGTCCCTCTTCTCTTCCTATCTTGCTCTACCAGAACTTTTAGTTAAACTATCTTCGTCATATATTTCAAAAAATCCACCAAGTTTTCTAAATTCTTCTATTAATTCATCATATCTTTCTCGACTAATAGTTCCAT
>CAVFIJ010000160.1:0-2588 GCA_963622405.1 Bacteroidaceae bacterium
TTTATAACTAGGATATTTCTTTTTAAAATATGTAATAAGTTTATAATTAAAACTCATAATATAGTAATTTAATTTATATTTTTTAAGTATACTATGTAGATGCTTTAAAAGTATAAAATTGTTACGTTCTTCTTTTATTTCTATCATAATTATTTTTTTACTTTGAATTGTTTTAAGTAAATCATTTAAACTCTCTGCATCATCTAAATCTTTATATAAAGTTTTATAAACTATTTTTTTATTATAAAGCATATTATGCGACAAGATAAATATATTATCTTTAGTTTCTCTAATATCAAACTCTACCCCATCACAGTAAGGAGAGTTTAAACTATTTACAATAGCATTTATAGTATTTTCTTTATACTTTCCACCATTTCCTCTATGTGCAATTATCATATTATAGTATATTAAAATTAATAAATAATATTAAAAAAAGCTTAAAGCTTATTTTTTATATATTCATATATATCATCACTTATATCATTAATACTTCGTATATTTTCATCTTTAACACATTCAACTATATACATATTATACCTATCAGCAAGCTCTTTATATGCCTTTTCAGCACCTTTTAAATGATTAATATCTTTCTCATGTTCATCAAGTGAATCTCTATTTTTTTTAAGCATAGTAGATTGTTCTATAGGCATATGTAGAAATATTGCAATATCTGGTTTAGGAAGTTCTAATAAATCAAACTCAAGTTTTTCAAGCCATTTGTAAACATCTTCCCTATCTTTCTTGTTAGTTATTTTCCCTCCTTGATGAGCCATATTAGAATATATGTATCTATCAAGAATTACATTTGCCCCATTATTTAATAAAAAATCTATTTTATCAATATTATATTTTCTATCTGCTGCATAATATAAAGCTGCAACCTTAGGGTCTACTTTAGTAGCCCCTTCACTAAAGAAACCTTCTTGTACATCATCTTTACCTAAATAAGGTCCCGCTATAATTCTTCCTGTTGGTGAGTTATAGTTTGGAAAACTAAATTCATATGCTTTAATATTATCTTTTTTAAGCCTTTCTAAAAGAAGATTAGTTTGCGTTTCTTTGCCTGAACAATCAGTACCCTCAATTACAATTAATTTACCTTTCATTACATATCACCTATTCTATAATATTATTATTTTCATCAAATTTAATATCTAAAAACTTCTTACTAGCAAGTAAATCACACATATGGACAAATTTCTGATATTTATTTTTAGGTAATGGTAAAATAACATCACTATAAGCATTTGTATTATATGGTCCCATGTGGCTAGATATTATATTATATAAAAATTCTATTTCACTATCACTTAAAGAAAGTTTATCTTTAGAATCTTTAACATAATTAGCCGCAAGTAAAGGATGATCAAATCTTACATATTTATCTTTATTTAAACCATGTTTTAAACCATCATGTAATATTAATCCTAAAATAATTAAATCTTTTTCATCACTTGTAAATACATTACCTATCATACTATTTAAAAGTTCAAAAGCAATTCTTACCGCAGCTTTAGTATGTCTAACTAAACCTCCATCCCCTGAAGCAAAAGCTGGATGATACTTTCCTGTTGAAGATGCTGGTACAGAAAAGAAATAATCAGGTAACCCATTTATTAATATTTTAGCATTTTCTTTATATTTTTCATTTTTAATATAATTAATTTCTTGTATAAATTTATCTTGTTTCATATATATTATCTCCTATTTAAATACTATCATAGCACTATAATGCTGTCAATTACTTTTGAATTATTTGTAAAATTACCAAACTCAAATTTATGCTTGTTGATTTTTTTATTTTTTTCTGCTAGAATATATTCATGTAAGTGGCTTGGAGGTGAAATTATGGCCAATATGAAAAATGCTAAAAAGAAAGTTTTAGTAAATGCAAAGAAAAGTATACGTAATAATAACTATTCAGCAAGTATGAAAACAGCAGTTAAAAATTTAGAAAAAGCAATTGCTTCTAAAGATATAAATGCTGCGAATGATTTATTAAAAGTTGCTATTAAAAGAATAGATAAAGCTAATGGTGCAAATGTAGTGGCTAAAAATAAATGTGCCCGTGAAAAGTCAAGACTAACAAAAAAAGTAAATGCATTAAATTAATTTACTTTTTTTGTGTTTTTTTTTAATATTATTGATATAATATTTTTAGGTGATAAGTTAATGAAAAAATTAATAAGATTTTTAATTATTATATTATTAATTGTAGTATATATATATAGGACTGAAATTATTTCTTTTTCTGTTACTACTGTAACTGATAATATTAAAATAGACCCTCCTAGTAGTAATAATTATAAAAAAGATTATACTTTTGCATTTGCCAGTAATACAGATAATTTTCATCCAAAAAATAAACAAGATATAATAAATATATTGTATACAACTTTAAACTCAGGTGAAGATGATTTTTCATTTTATTGTACTAGAGACTATAGTACTTGTTTAGATGATATTAAAGATATTTCCCAAAATCAAGATTTACTTTCTACTATAAATAATATGGTATCCCCTTATAATAGTTATAAAAAACTTTATATAACTACATCTACCTATGGTAAAGCAAATATTAA
>CAVFIJ010000161.1:0-2016 GCA_963622405.1 Bacteroidaceae bacterium
TTTATTTTTACTTCTATATTTTTAAAAAAAATGAATTTCCTAAATTCAAAAAAGAAAAAGTCTTATAAACATTTAAGTTTATAAGACTTGACTTTGTTATAATTCCTAACGTTTTGAGAACTGTGGTGCTCTACGAGCTCCCTTAAGTCCAGGTTTCTTTCTTTCTTTAACTCTGGCATCTCTAGTAATAAATCCTGCTCTTTTTAATATTTTTCTATAGCTATCTTCTTTTCCTTCATTAGCTTTATCATATTTAAGTAAAGCTCTAGTGATTCCTAATCTGATAGCTCCTGTTTGACCTGAAGAACCGCCGCCATTTACTTTAACAATAACGTCGATTGTTTTTTCATTATTTGTAGCAACAAGTGGTTGCATTAAATCCATTACATTAGTTCCATATGGCATGAAATCTCTTACATCTCTACCATTAATTGTGATTGAACCAGTACCAGGTGTTACTAATTTAACTCTTGCAACAGAAGCTTTTCTTCTACCAGTTCCAGTATATTCATTTGTTTTTGCCATTTAAACCCTCCTAATCAACCTTAAGTTCCACAGGCTTTTGAGCACTATGTGGATGTTCACTTTCTGCATATACAAATAATTTTTTATACATTTGTCTTCCAAGTCTACCTTTTGGAAGCATTCCTTTTACAGCTCTTTCAATCATTTCAACAGGATAGTTTTCTACCATTTCTTTAGCAGTTCTTTCTCTAAGACCACCAGTGTATCTACTATGGTTATAATAGATTTTATCATTTAACTTATTACCAGTTAAATTAACTTTACCAGCGTTAACAACAATAACATAATCTCCACCATCAATATGAGGAGTATAAGTAGGTTTATGTTTACCTCTTAAAACTGAAGCAACCTTAGTTGCAAGACGACCTAGTGTTTGACCCTCGGCATCAATAACATACCAGTTTCTAACTACATCTTCTTTTCTTTGCATGTATGTTTTCATAATTATTTCCTTTCTCCGTTACATTAACAAGTTTTCCCAGGACTTGTTTATGTGGGATAAATAAATGTACCAGTACTAATAATACTAAAAATGGATACCCTTGTCAACTAGATTTTTTTAAGTTTATGGTTTTTTGTAATTTTTTTACTTTTTTGTAACTTTAATGTATATAAATTTATTTTTAAATACAATAAAAAACCATTTCTGGTTTTTTATTATCTATATTTTGCAGATATAAATACTTCAAATGCAATAATTAATATCGATAATATAATACATATAACATCCATGATGATAGCCTTTTTAAAACTTTTTTCATCTATTTTATTTCTTTCACTAAAGGCCACTGCTAAACTGCATACTGATAGACCTAATCCAACTATTATATTAATGAACAGTGTCATAAATAATCCTACGAATGCTAAATAAATTGAGTTACTTCTTGCTTTTGTTCCTTTTTCGGCAGGCATATTAGGGTTTGTCATATTTACGTTGTTTGTATCCTGATAGTTTGTGTTTTGATTATAATTAGTATTAGCAGTATTGTTTTCCATAGGGTTTATTAAATTAGATGATGCCTCTTTGTTATTTAAAGATGTTTCAATTTTTGTACCACATGACTGGCAAAAAGCTGCACCATTTTGTATCATATTTCCACAATTTTTACATATCATTTTTTTCTTCTCCTTTGTTAAAACTGAAAATAGTTTTTTATTTCTTCTAATTCTTTCATAAATATTGATTTTTGATCCCAAGCATATGCCCCTTGATGTGGTGGAAATATTTTCTTTCCTTGCATACACCATGCTTCTAGATAAATTAATCCATTTTGAATATATACACTTATATAGTTATCTACATTACCCTGTATGAATTCTCCTTTTTTTATGAATGTGGGTTTTGAATATCCTCCTATTTGATAATATTCCATTATTGTTAGTTTTTCTAGCAATTTATCATATAAAAGTTTATCATCAATAAAGTTACTTTTAATAGGTAAATTATAGGTTTTTACATTTCCACCATAGGATTTATTTTTAACATATATT
>CAVFIJ010000162.1:0-3786 GCA_963622405.1 Bacteroidaceae bacterium
GAGTTATGTAAATACTGTTTAGAAGAAAATGATTTAGAATATCCTATGGAAGTACAAAATAAAATAAAAAAAGAATTAGATGATTTAGAAATGCAAGTTTTATTGAATGGCAAATATGATCAAAATGATGCTTTATTAGAGATTCATTCTGGTGCAGGTGGTACTGAGGCTTGTGATTGGGCTGACATGCTTTACCGTATGTATAAAAGATGGTGCGAAAAACATAAATATAAAATAGATATAATAGATGAAGTAAAAGGTGGAGAAGTGGGCTTTAAATCAATATCTATTGTTGTAAAAGGTCATAATGCATATGGGTATTTAAAGAGTGAAAAAGGTATTCATAGATTAGTTAGAATATCCCCTTTTGATAGTAATAAAAGAAGGCATACTTCATTTGCATCTGTTGAAATTACGCCTGTTATCGAAAATAGTAATGAAATTACTATTGATGATAAAGATTTAAGAATAGATGTTTATAGAAGTACTGGAGCTGGTGGACAAGGAGTAAATACCACAGATTCAGCCGTAAGAATTACACACCTACCAACAAAAATTGTTGTAACATGTCAAAATGAACGTAGTCAACTACAAAATAAAGAAAAATGTATGCAAATACTTAAAAGTAAACTATTAGAACTTAAACTAGAAAAACAAAAACAAGATTTAAATGAAATAAAGGGTAATCAACAAGAAATAAATTTTGGTTCACAAATAAGAAGTTATGTTATGTGTCCATATACGCTTGTAAAAGATCACAGAACAAATAAAGAAAATCCAAATGTAAGCAAAGTGTTAGATGGGGAGATAGATGAATTTATAAATGAATATTTAAAGGGGTGCTAGTATGCAGTTTAAAAGAAATGATGAAAATGATATAATAAGTAAAATATATAAAAGTGATAAAATACGAAGATATTCTATATTTATTGTTGGTGTTTTACTTCAAGCACTTGCATTTAATATTTTTATGTCCCCTAATAATTTAACTTTTGGGGTAAGTGGTATTGCTATTATAATTCAAAACATTTTTGGTGTAATACCATCTTATACTATATTTATGATTAATATGATTTTAATTATTGCAAGTTTAATATATTTAGGTACAAAGTCCACTAGCAGAACCATCATAGGTGCAATACTTTATCCATTATTTATTGAACTTACTAAATTTGTTGTACCTTATGTAGATCTTGGAACAACAGAGCCTGCTGTATTAGCACTTGCGGGTGCCACTTTATGTGGGTTTGGAACAGGCCTTGTATTAAAAGTAGGATATACTACGGGAGGTAGTGATGTTTTAAAACAGTTAGTGTCTAAATATGGTAAAAAAACCTTAGGACAGGCTACTACTTATGTAGAAGGAGTAATTGTAACCCTTGGTTTACTTGTGTTTGGCTGGCAAACATTTATATATTCCATAATATCAATAATAATTGTTGGAATAATTACTGATAAAGTTGTAATTGGTATATCAGAATATAAAACATTTCAAATTATTACTACTAAGGATAAAGAAGTTAAAAAATTTATTTTAGAACAGCTTGGGCATGGTGCGACTATAATTGAAAGCAAAGGCGGTTTTACTGAAATACATTCAAAAATAATACTTTGTACTATTCCAACAAAAGAATACTTTTTATTAAAAGAAGGAATAAATCAAATTGACAAAAATGCATTCTTCATAGTAACAGACACATATGAAGTTAATGGTGGAAACTAGAAAGAGGGAATAAAATGGAACTTATAAAAATGATAAATGTAAAAAAAACATATAAAACAGGAGTAACTGCCATACAAGATTTAAACCTTACAATAGCAAAGGGTGAATTTGTATTTATTATAGGTTCAACTGGATGTGGTAAATCTACTCTTATAAAAATGCTTTACCGTGCTGAAAAACCTTCTTCAGGTCAAATATATGTTGGTGGTGTAGATGTAGGCAGACTTAGAAATGGTAAAGTATATAAAATAAGAAGAAAAATAGGAGTTGTTTTTCAAGATTTTAAATTATTACCTAAATCAACTGTTTATGAAAATGTGGCATTTGCTCTTGAAATATTTGGACTTCCAAAAGATGAGATTCATACTAAAGTGATAAAAGTATTAGAACTTGTAGGATTAAAACACAAAATAAAAAATTATCCAGATGAATTATCTGGAGGAGAACAACAAAGAGTTTCTATTGCAAGAGCTATAGTAAATGGACCAAGACTTCTTATATGTGATGAACCAACGGGTAACTTAGACCCTAAAACTAGTATGGAAATAATGCGAGTATTAGAAGAAATAAATAAACTTGGGACAACAATTATAATGGTTACTCATGATATTGATATTGTAAAGGAAATGCAAAAAAGAACAGTTGTTTTGGATACCGGCAGAGTATTAAAAGATTATAAGGAGGGGACATATACAGTATGAAAGCACTAAGAATAATTGGAAGAGATATTAGAGATGCCTTTAAGGGCGTGTTTAGAAACTTTTCTTTATCACTAGCTTCAATATCATGTATAACTATAACCTTAATAGTTGTAGCGGTATCAATAATACTTTCTTATAATGTTGAAAACTTTACTACCTTAGTAGAAAAAGATGTAACAATTGTGGCTTTTTTGGATAATGAATTATCAGAAGAACAAATAAATAAAATAAAAGATAAAATAAGTGTTATAGATAATGTTGAAAAATATGAATTTAAATCAAAAACGAATATTACCGAAGAAATGATGGAATCATCAGAAACATTTTCAAGTATAATGAAAAATTGGACTGATGATGAAAATCCTATTCAAAATACATATCAAGTAAAAGTAAAAGATATAAATGGTATTGATGCCGTCGCAGATCAAATAAAAAAAATAAATGGTATAACTTTAGTAAAATATGGTGAAGGAACAGTAGATAAATTAGTATCAGTTTTTACCATTGTACATAAAATATGTTTAATATCAGTTATTGCCCTTATTCTTGTAACAGCTTTCTTAATATCAAATACAATTAAAATAACTATATCATCAAGACAAACGGAAATAGGTATCATGCGTTTAATTGGAGCTTCAAATATAAATATAAAGATTCCATTTATAATAGAAGGTTTGTTACTAGGAGCGTTAGGTTCTGTTATTCCAATAATTCTAACTACTATTGGTTATAAGAAAATTTATGAAAATTTTGGTGGACAATTATTATCACCATTTATTAAATTAATACCCCCAGTACCATTTGTATATACAATATCATTGCTATTACTAATTATTGGTGTAATTGTTGGTATGATAGGCTCATGGCGTGCTGTAAAGAAACATTTAAAGATTTAAGAACTGAAAAACAGTTCTTTTTTGGTTAAATGTAAAATTCAAAAAAAATATATAAGAATATAGTAAAATAAGAGGTGATAAAAATATGGATATTACTATAAATGAACTAAAAACAATAATAAACCCTTATATTATTGATATAAGGTCTAGCCATGATTATTATATAGGTCATATAAACGGTTCTAAAAATATTTTATATAAAGACTTACTTATGCATCCAGAAAAGTATTTAAATAAAAATCAAACTTATTATCTTTACTGTACAAGAGGAATAACATCAAAAAATTTAACTAACATATTAAATAATCAAGGATATAAAACTATAAGCATTGTTGGAGGATACATGGCTTATCAAAATTTAAAAACATATTGACATACATACAAACGTACACTATAATTATTCTAGGTGATCATATGGAATATATAATAATTATTCTTTTAATTTTAATACTAATTATAAGTATAA
>CAVFIJ010000163.1:0-4047 GCA_963622405.1 Bacteroidaceae bacterium
TGTTAGTACACACAAAAGTAAAAAAACAGACGGGTAGAGTTGACCATGGTAATACGACGACAGATAATATGAAAATAGAGCAAAGTAGAGGTATATCTGTAAGAGCTTCCTTGGTTACTATTCCATTACAAAATAAAACAATTCAACTCATAGATACACCAGGTCATGTTGATTTTTCAGCAGAAGTAGAAAGAGCAATTAATGTTTTAGATGGAGCGATTTTAGTTATATCAGGAGTTGAAGGTATAGAGCCTCAAACTCAAGTTATTTGGAATATGTTGAAAGAAAAACAAGTTCCAACGGTTATATTTATAAATAAAATGGATAGAATGGGTGCTGATTATAAGAGAACATTGAATGAAATTCATACTAAATTAGATAGTAGAATATTACCCAAAATAATAGTAGAAAAGGATGATACTTCAAAAGATGGATTATCTTATATAGAACCTAGCCAAGAAGATGTTAAAGAAAAACTTGCTGATATTGATTCCGAAATAATGGAAAAATATATAAATGATGAAACAATAGATAAAGATCTGATTGAAAGAAAAATTCGAGAACTATCTATGAAAGGTGAATTATTTTGCGTCTATGGTGGAAGTGCATTATTAGATGCAGGAATGAAATTGTTAATTGATGCAATAGATCAATATTTGCCGACTTATAAAGAAAGAAAATCAGATAAATTTTCTGGATATGTCTATACTGTTAAGAGAGAAAATGAAGTTCGAGAATTATATATTAAAACTTTAGCAGGTCAATTAGAAAATAGGGAAGAAATTCCTGCAAAAGATGGTAAAACAGAAAGAATACGAACTATGAGTGTTATAGATGGTTTTACTAAGAAAAAAGTAGATTGTTTAGAGAGTGGTCAAATTGGAATTATTACTGGCTTATCAGCAAAATGTGGAGAAATAATAGGTAAGGCAATTGATGAATATAAAAGAGTATCATTCATAAATCCATTATTTCAAACAACCATAGAGGCAGTAGATAATTCTCAAGAAATGGCGCTTATTAAGGCTTTAGAAATAATAAATGATGAAAATCCAGATTTACAAGCTATGTTTAACAAGCAAACAGGACAAATCGTTATAAAATTGATGGGAGCATTACAGGCTGAAGTTATTGACAATATTTTATCTGAAAGGTTTGGAATAAAGACTAAATTCTCAAATCCTATTATTGTTCATAAAGAAACACCAATTAAGGCAGGTTACGGAGAGGCTAATTATACAAGAGTATCTGGTGTTGGTTTCGAAGTAAAGCCATTGCCAAGAGGAAGTGAGTTAAAATATCAATCTAAATTCTCAACAGATTATTTATTCCCTAAATATCAAAAACAAGTGGAAAGATTGGTTAAATCTTATTGTCAACAAGGTTTGTTTGGTTGGGAAGTAACTGATGCTGAAATATCCTTGATTAATGGTAAATGTGATAATGTTGGATCAGATCCAGCAGACTTTAATATAGCAGTTCCTATTGCCCTTATGAGAGCGTTTAAAGATGCAGGAATGAAAATATTAGAACCAAATATGTATTATACAATAAATAGTAGTAAAGATAATTACAAAAGTATTTTGAGTTTAGTATCAAATTATGGAGTATTATATGATTCAATTGATTATGATGGAATGAATGTTAAATTCTCTGGTATTGCACCATTAAGAGAAATTGTTGATTTGCCAACATCAATTATGAGATTAAGCGGTGGACATGCTTCAATGATACAAAAACCTTATGGATACACTGAATATGTTGGTGAAAACATTATAAGTAAAGAATACATAGGCAATGACCCTAGAAATGAAGAAGAATTTATTATGAATATGGGAGCAAGTTTTGATAATTTAGATGCAAAAAGTAGAAGGAGGTAGTGGTTGTAAATGAGAGATCCAAGATTAGAAAATTTGGGAGATTTAATAGTAAATCACTCTTGTGAAGTAAAGCAAGGGGAGAGAGTTCTTATTGAATCAAGCAGAAGTTGTGCGCCGTTGATAAACTATATTATCAGCAAATGCTATGAAAGAGGAGCATTACCATTTGTATTATTAAAAGAAAGTGATATACAAAGAGAACTATTAAGGAATATTAGTGTCGAACAAATAAACATTCAAAGTGCATTTGAATCAGTAATGATGTCAGAAATGGATGTTTATATAGAAATAAAAGATGATGACAATTTATTTGAATTAAGCGATATTCCACCAGAAAAATGGAATTTATACCATAATTTATATTATAAACCAGTTCATTGGGATATACGTTTACCAAAGACAAAATGGGTAACAGTTCGATACCCCTCAAAAGTTTTTGCACAAAAATTTGGTATGAGTACAGAAAAGTTTGAAAATTTTTATTTTGATACTGTTTTGGTGGATTATGGAGAAATGGGTAAACTTATGCTTCCTCTAAAAGAAAGAATGGATAAGGCTAATAGAGTAAAAATACTAACTCCTACAACAGATTTAGACTTTAATATTGGAAAATATAAAGCAGTTATTTGTAATGGTAAAATCAACTTGCCTGATGGAGAAATATTTATTGCACCTGAACTTAAGAGTGTAAATGGTACAATAACTTATAATGCAGATGTTTTATATCAAGATATTACTTTTTCTAACATAAAGTTAGACTTTAAAGATGGTAAAGTTATTAAGGCGGAATCTGGTAGTACTACTAGAGATTTGAACAGAATATTAGATACAGATGCTGGAGCAAGATATGTAGGTGAGTTTGCTTTCGGCACTAATCCAAAAATTGATAGAATTGTAAAAAATATAATTTACGATGAAAAAATGTTAGGTTCTATTCATTTGGCTTTAGGTGCGAGTCATCCAACTAGCAACAATGGTAATGAATCTGGTATTCATTGGGATATGGTACAAATTCATAAAAAAGATAATGGAGGTGGACAAATATTTTTTGATGATGAATTAATCATGCAGGATGGAATATTTGTTCCTTCGGATTTGCAAGAACTAAATCAAAATAAAACTTTAAAACTTACAAAAAAATAAAAAACTATTTCTAGTTTTTTATTTTTTTGTAATAATATAATCAATTGAGCAATTAAATTTTTTAGCTATTTTATATATATAAGCAGTAGGTATTAATATTGTTCCTAATTCATATAACGTATAAGTTGATGTTGCTATCCCTAAAAAAGTAGCAACATCTTTCTGAGTTAAATTAGACTTTTTTCTCAATAAACGCAAATTATTTCCAATGACTTCAAGTTTAATGTTATTACTTGAATATTCAAAATTATTTATTTTTGATAGCCCAGTTATATAATCAATACTATACTTATAGTAATTACTTAACAAATATAATTTTCTTAATGGAATTGTATTAGTTCCTAATTCCCAACCAGCATAAGTTGATCTTTTAACATTTAATTCTTCGGAAATTTCTTTTTGACTTAAATTATGTTTTATTCTTAATTGTTTAATTCTTTTAAAAATCATATGAATGCCTAATTTCTATATTTTTCTTCAGAACGACCTAATATCCAGTCAGCGGAATAATTTCCCAATTTACAAACTTCAATAAGAAAGGCACAAAGAATTAATACTTTTCCGTTTTCATAAGCACTCCAAGTAGAATTTGATGTGTTTAATCTTCTGGAAAATTCCACCAATGTTTCATTAAAATCTTTTCTTATTTCTCTAGCTCTTTTAGAAACTATTTCTAAATTAATTTTGCTCGGAGATTCAATATGTTTTTTAGAATTTGTTAATCCTAAGATATAATCCATATTAATTTTGTAGTAATTTGCTATTTGATATAGTCTTTCCGTTGGAATAATATCTTTTCCTTTTTCCCATCTAATGTAAATAGAATCACTTACTCCTAGTTTATTTGCTACTTCAGTTTTATTTAAATCATTTTTTTCTCTTAATTCTTCTAAATTATTATTCAAAGTACATCACCTAACAATAATTTTTACATTTAATTTTTAAATATGAAGAAAACCGAACAAAATACGAGAAAAGGGTGATATAATAGTATTAGCAGTACAAATTTTTAAAAGCTAGGAGG
>CAVFIJ010000164.1:0-4539 GCA_963622405.1 Bacteroidaceae bacterium
ATGGTATATATTTATATAATAAACATTTATTGTATTTAAATGCTCTTATTACTATAGTTATGCTTGTAAATTTAACGCAAGATTCTTTAAAAATGTTGTTTGACCTTAATATTAATTTTAAAGAAGCTCTTCAAACATTTATTAAATTAGAAGAATTAAATTTCATTAAAAATGATGGTTCTTATTTACCAAAAATAAAACAAATTGAAATTAAAAATCTTAGTTACTCGTTTGATGAACTTACTAATATTTTAAAAAATATTAATTTAAAGATAAATGCAGGTGAAAAAATATTAGTAACAGGTAAAAGTGGTGGTGGTAAATCAACTTTATTTAAAATATTAAAAGGCTTTTATTCACATAATGGAGAAATATTAATAAATGGTAAAAGAGTTAAAAATGCCAAATTAAAGATGTTATATATAAGTGGGAAGAGTGCTATTTTCTCGGGAACTATTGATCAAAATATAACTATTAAAAGTTCTAGTAATGTAGATATTATTAAAGAAATATGTTATATAAATGAAATTATAGAAAATAAAGAGCTTGGTTCTTATACATTAATAGAAGAAGATGGTAATAATATATCAGATGGTCAAAGACAAAGAATATCTCTTGCAAGAGCACTTTATAATTTTGATATACTTGTTATAGATGAAGCACTTAATGCTACTGATATAAACTTAGAAAGAAAAATATTAAAAAAACTTTTAAAATATTATTCAAACAAGATTATTATATTTATAACTCATAGATTAGATAATTTAGATTTATTTGAAAGATATATAAAAATAGATAATGGGAAAGTTATATTAGATAAAAAATATAAAAAAAATTAAAATTTTAAAAGTAAAATATAAATAAAAAAATTATTATATAAGTGAAGGGAAATATACCTTCAAATAATTTGTCATTAGAAAGGAGGATATTATGACAAAAAATGAACTATTGAACATCAAAGGTGGAGCAACATCTAGTATTATTGCAACATGTAAACCTATTTTAATTATTTCAGCTGCGATTGCTTTTATAGCAGGAGTTATTGAAGGATTTATTAATCCTAATAAGTGTAATGGCTAAGGAAGAATTACTTCAAATTAAAGGGGGTACATCCTCTATTACAAGTACTGCTTTAAATGCACTAGCTCGCGTGGGTGATCTTATAGTTGAAATAGGTAAAATGATAGGGTCATCTATCAGAAGAGTAGCTGAAGGAAAACGATGTTCAGTATAGTAAAGCAAGCTAAAATGCTTGCTTTTTCTGTATATAAATGATTTAATTAAGTAAAGGGAGAGAAAGTTAAATTGAATGAAGTAATAAACGTAACAAAAAAACCTGGAATTAAGGATTGTGTTAGAATTTTATCACAATCTGATATTCCAGAAAATTTAAAAGATGTAATTAAAATAGAAGGGGACACATTAATTTTAGATTGTCTTGAAGGAGAAGAAAAAGCACCCATTGGATCTGTAATTGCTTTTGAGAAACTTGAAGATGGAAAAATGAATGTATGGAATAAGGCAAACTGGAAAGAAACAACAAGAGAAGTTGATGGTGTATTTTATGAAATATCAAAAATAAATACAGCAGTTTCAGTAACTGAAAGTGTTCCTAGTTCTATAGTAGATGGACTTGGAGATAGGTTAACTAGATTAGAAGATGGTAGTTATCAAATAACAACTGATTGGGGTCTTGCTACATGTAAGCCAAATGATGGATATTTTATAATATATGGCAAAAAAGAAGACGGAAGTCTCGATGCTAACTTTTTAGCTAAAGGAACACCTTAATATGAACAATATTATGTTTGTGATGAAAACGGTAATATTATACAATCTTTAAAAGAACATGATAACCATATGTCATTAGATGAAAGTTTTCAAAATAAAAGGTAAGCTATGGACTTACTTTTTTCCTTGTAAAAATATATAATTTGTAATATAATTAGTCTATATTTAAAAGAAAGAGTGATAAGATGTACGATTTTAAAAAAGAAGAAAAAAAATGGCAAGATTATTGGAAGAAAAATGAAACATTTAAGGCAATTAATGGACTTAATAAAGAAAAATATTATGTTCTTGTAGAATTTCCTTATCCTTCTGGCTCAGGGCTTCATGTAGGTCATGTTAGAAGTTATACTGCTCTTGATGCTGTTGCAAGAGTTAAGAGGATGAAAGGATATAATGTTCTTTTTCCAATGGGCTGGGATGCTTTTGGAGCACCTGCAGAGCAATATGCAATTAAAAATCATATTCATCCAAAAGATGCTGTTAAAGAAAATATAAAAACTTTTAAAAAACAAATTGAAAGCATTGGTATATCATTTGACTGGAGTAGAGAATTTTCTACTACCGATCCTGAATACTATAAATGGACACAATGGCAATTCTTACAATTTTTTAAACATGGTATGGCATATAAAGCCAAGAAAAATATAAATTGGTGTCCTAAATGTAAAACAGGGCTTAGTAATGAGGATTCAGCAGGAGGAGTTTGTGAAAGATGTGGCAGCAAGGTTGTTCAAAAAGAAAAAGAACAATGGCTTCTTAGGATGAGTGATTATGCTGAAGATTTACTTACTGGTCTTAGTGATACTAAGTTTGCTGATAGAGTAAAACTAGGCCAAATAAATTGGATTGGAAAAAGTACTGGTGCTGAAGTTGATTTTGCTATTAAAGATAAAAAAGAAAAATTAACTGTTTATACAACAAGACCTGATACTTTATACGGAGTAACATTTATGGTTATTGCCCCAGAACATCCTATTATTGACTCTTTAAGTTCTAAGATTACTAATATTAATGAAATTTATAAATATAAAGAAATGGCTAATACTAAAAGTGAATTTGAAAGAACTGAACTTGCTCATGATAAAACTGGTGTTAAAATTGAGGGTATAATGGCAATTAATCCTATTACTAACAAAGAGATAAATATTTATGTTTCTGATTATGTTATGATGAATTATGGAACAGGTGCGATTATGGCCGTTCCTGCTCATGATGAGAGAGACTATGAATTTGCTAAAAAATATAATATAGATATTATTCCAGTAATTGATGGTGGAGATATTAGCGTTTGTGCTTATACTGGAGATGGTAAATATATAAATTCTCCTATTTTAGATGGTATAAATAATAAAGAAGACGGAATTAAAAAAATGCTTGAATTTTTAGGGAAAAATTCTTTAGGAAAACCAAAAACTAATTATAGATTACAAGACTGGATTTTTTCTAGACAAAGATTTTGGGGAGAACCTATACCACTAGTTTATTGTGATAAATGTGGATGGGTAGCAGTACCTGATGAGGATCTTCCTGTTACATTACCAGATGTTGCAAATTATGAGCCTACTGAGGATGGTGAAAGTCCACTTGCTAATATAAAAGAGTGGGTAAATACAAAATGTCCAAAATGTGGTTCAAATGCTAGACGTGAAACTGACACAATGCCTAACTGGGCTGGCTCTTCATGGTATTTTTTAAGATATATGGATCCTCATAATGACAAAGAATTTGTTTCGAAAGAGGCTCTTGATTATTGGGGTAAAGTTGATTGGTATAATGGTGGTATGGAGCATACTGCTAGACATTTGCTTTATGCTAGGTTTTGGAATCAATTTTTATATAATATTAATCTTGTACCAAATAAAGAACCTATTGATGTTAGAGTATCACATGGTATGATTTTAGGCCCTAATGGCGAGAAGATGAGTAAATCAAAAGGTAATGTTATTAATCCAGATGATATTATTAATGAATATGGTGCAGATGTTTTAAGGACTTATGAAATGTTTATAGGAGACTATGAAAAGGATGCTGCTTGGAGCACCAATGGTCTTAAAGGTTGTAAAAGATTTTTAGAAAGAGTTTGGAAATTACAAGATAAACTAAATACTAATTCAGGCTATACTAATGAAACTCTTGTACATCAAACAATAAAAAAAGTATCTTATGATTTAGAAAATATGAAATATAATACAGCAGTTTCAGCTATAATGATTTTATTAAATGATTATGATAAATATGAAACTATAACAAAAGATGATTTAAGAATTATTTTACATTTATTAAATCCTATCGCACCACATATAACCGAAGAAATTAATGAACTTACAAAATTAGGTAAGGCATTATGCTTAAGTGATTTTCCTACATATGATGAAAATAAGACTATTAATAAAACTTATGAAATGGTTATGCAGATAAATGGTAAGGTTAGGGCTAAAGCTGTTTTAAATATCAATTCTTCACGTGAAGAAATGCTAAAGATTGCAAAAGAAAACAATAATATTAGAAAATACATAGAGGGTAAAGAAATTATTCGTGAAGTTGTAATTCCTAATAAACTTGTAAATATTGTTGTAAAATGAATAAAGTAAATTATCAGATAGAACTTGAAAAAATAATTGATAGTTTAAACAGTAAACCTAAATTATTATTACATGCTTGTTGCGGGGTTTGTAGTAGTTATGTACTTGAATATCTAAGTAAATATTTTGATATTACAGTACTTTATTATAATCCAAATATATATCC
>CAVFIJ010000165.1:0-3349 GCA_963622405.1 Bacteroidaceae bacterium
ATTTGTATCTATTTTTTGGTTTAAACTAGTATTATATGTATCTATTTTATTATTTAAATTAGTATTATAAGAATCTAATTTGTTATTTAAGTTTGTATTATAAGTATCAATCTTGTTATTTAAATTCTTATCGTTTTTATTTATAGTATTAATTAAAATACTATACTTTTCAATAATTATTTGGTTTGTGGCAGAATTAAGTTCTTTTTGTAAAGAAATAATATCAGAATGATCTTCAGACATTTTTTCATCTAGTGTATCTATTTTATCAGTAACTTTATACACTAACTTAGATGTTTTACTATCACTTTTATCAATTGCATTCATTACTTTAGGAATACTATTACTCTTTAGACTACTAACTTTTGCTAAAGATATACTACCTAAAATTAATAGTAAAACAACTATAATAGCAGCTATAGCTATATAAATAATTTTTTTAGTTTTTTCTTTTTTCATTTTTCCACTCCTACTTTATGTTTTTGTAAGCATTTTCATAAAATACTTTATAATCTTCAACTCTTTCAGTAATATTATCATTAAGTTTAGCTTTAGCTTTTTCTGCAAGATATTTACTTAATTTTTTGTCATCAAGTGGTAATCTTTTAATAATAGAATAAGCATACTTAGTTTTTATAATATCACTAACTTCATTATCACCAAGGTCTTTAACAGCATTATAAACTTCTTCTAAAACATCATCTTTTGTAAAATATAAGTTGTTATCATCGCTTGCCTCTTCACTATATTTATCAACTAATTCTAAAAAGTCTGCTCCTGATTCAATTTCTTTTTGAATTGTCTCAATTAAAACCTTTTTTTGATTGACTTCAGTATCACTTAAACTTTCTAAAGTATCGTTATCAACTATAGCAAGAACAATTTGATTAACTTTATAATAATCTTCTTTATAACTAGAAGTATATTTTTCTATCTCATCTTTAGTTAAATAATTTTTCTTTCCTTTGCTATAAAGTTTCTTATATACTTTTTCATAAAGTTTATTTGATTCTAAATAACTTCTGTAGGCCCTTTCATTAATTTTATTCTTTCTTAAAAAACTGCGGAATTTACTATGGCCATTAAAACTTTTGATAACACTTTTCATATCACTATCAATATCTTTCATATCTTTTTTTGTTAATGAAATATTATTTTCTTTAGCAATTTCATTTATAGCACTCCTATATTTAAGTTCTAAAACTGCTTCTTCTTTAAGATATTCGGATACGGTCATATTAAGTGAGGTAATTTTTTCATCAAGTGTAGCATCTGATATTTCACTTGCATCCTTACCAAAATAACTATATTTTGAATTATAAAGACTCATATTCATATCTGCCTTAGAATATTTATCTTCATTTATTGTAAGTGCCGTAAAATTAAGCGATATTTTTAAAAATAATAATGTGAAGATTATAATAAGAATTACTACTAAAAAAATACCACATATAATTTTATGCTGCATAGCAAAATCATAAATCTTCTTAAAAAAATTTACTTGGTTTTTTTGTTTTTTATTACTAGATGTAATACTTTTAGTTCTCCTCGTAGATGCTTTTCTAGTTACCGTATTTTTTTTAGTTTTTTTATCCATATCCATTCCCCCTAAAACATTACGCACATACCCTCGTAACATTAAATTATTTTATCAGAAATAATACAAAAGTCAACAAAATTCGGCAAAGACAGTGAACATTTGTGAAAATTTAATGAAAAAATCTAATAAATATTAAAAATAAGTATAAAACTAAAGAAAAAAAACACGCTATAAAACGTGTTTTAAATGATTTAAAATAATTATTTTATAAAATAAGCTATTAATTATTACCTATATTAAGTATTATTCCCATACTTATAAGTGTTATAACTAAACTTGTGCCATAATAGTTTAAAAGCGAAAGTGTAACATTCTATGCTTAACCAAGATGTCTATTTTTGAAAGGTTATTAAGCCAAGATAACTTAAAATTAAACTTCTACTAATCCAAAAATTTATGACAAAGAGTATTTTATTTATTTAGTAAAAAATCAATAATATTTTTATGAATAATACCATTTTGTGAAAAATCAAATGTATCACATGAAATAACATATTTAGGATAATTATCCTGAATATTGTTAAAAACTCCAAATTCTCTATCTATAATTTCATCGTTTAAATGATATGCTACTTGATAATATTCTTTTTCATTAAATTTTGTTGCAATAAAATCAATTTCACCAGTTTCTAATGTTCCAACTTTAACATCATAACCTCTAGATATTAATTCATTATAAACAATATTTTCTAAATAAGCACCCATTTGTTTTTTTCTTTCTTTATTAACAATCTGTCCTAAACCCAAATCAGTTAAATAATATTTGTATTTCCCATTTAATATTCTTTTACCACGCACATCATATCTATCTGCTTTATTTATAAGCATTGCCCTACACATATATTCTAAATAATTATATATAGTTATTTTAGAAACTTCAATATTATCACTTAATAAATAATTTGATAATCTTTCAGCAGAAAATGTTTGAGAAGGAGTTGTAACAATAAAAGTTAATATTTTATTAAATAAATCTAAATCTTTGATTTTAAATCTTTCAACTATATCTTTAATAACAATTGAGTTATATACATCTGATAAATATGTTTTAACCTGAAATTCATCAGTCATTGAAAACCTTTGAGGTAATCCCCCCCAAACAATATAATCATCAAATACCTTTTCTAGTTCATATTTATCTTTACCTATTATATTTTTAATTTCACATACTTCAGCAAATGTAAATGGATAGACTTTAAATGATACATATCTTCCTGCAATATGAGTTGCAAGTTCAGAAGAAAGCAAATCACTATTAGAGCCAGTAACGAATATTGAAATATTTTCTTTGTATTTAGACTTAAGAGAGTTTACTACTTTTTCCCAATTACTTACATTTTGAATCTCATCAAAAAATACATAATATTTATTTTTTTTAACTAACTTTTTTTCAATAAAATTATTTAGTTCTTTCGCATCAGTTAAATCAATATAATCAGCAAATTCAAAATTAATATATATTATTTGTTCTTCTTTTATACCAGTTTGTTTTAATTCATCCATTATTTGCAATAAAATAACAGATTTACCAGATCTTCTAATACCTGTTATTACTTTTATCAAATCTTTCTCATAAAATGGTCTAATTTTTTTTAAATATTTTTCCCTTTTTATCATAATTATTCATCTCCAATTGCATTATAGCTCAAATAAACTTAATTGTCAATTTTGTACAGTATAGAGTACAAAATAATTGTTTTTTCTATTTTTGTACAGTAAACTATCAATTATTGCCTATTACCTATATTA
>CAVFIJ010000166.1:0-2761 GCA_963622405.1 Bacteroidaceae bacterium
GAATAGTATAATATATAAAATTATTTATATCTAAAATACTATGGTTATTTGCTTGTTTATCAGTAAGAGTAATTAAGTTATTACTTTTTAAATAACATTTAATATCATTTATAACTGCAACTTCTAACAATCCATTATTGTTATTACAAATACCAATACTTATAATTGGCATTTCTTTAAAACTTGTCTTATATTTATCAGAAACATATTTTGTAGATTTAATTATAGCTGTTTTTAAATCATTTTCTAATAAAAACCTTTTTAAAACAAGAGATAAACTTTTAATATATAATTTTAAAGTAAATGAGGGTTTGTTTAATGTGCCATCAATAATAAAAGAATAAAATTTTGTAATACATACCGAAGTAAGTGTAATACCTCCATTTTTTTTATTTATTTTATCTTTTATTCTCATATATTTTCACCCACATTTCTAAATTTTTTCCATTATATTTATAAAGTGCAAGTACATTTTGTTCTTTATCTAAATATAAAGTATGTTTATTTCCTTTTTGGACTACTCCATTTAATATTTTGCTTTTTAAGTTATCATCTACTATTTTTTTATCTACATCAATTATATCATCAATATCTAAAAGTTTATATTGATTATTTTCTATATCACTTAAAGTATATGTATCATTTATGCCAATACCACAGGCACTTGTACGTGAAAGCATCTCCATTGTTCCACAGCAGTTCATTTTAAAGCAAATATCTCTAATTAAACTTCTAATATATGTTCCTTTGCTTACTTTACATGAAAAGGTAAAACCTTTAGCATTATAATCTAATAGTTTTATTTCATAAATAGTAACCATTCTTTTGGGTAATATTATCTCTTTACCATTTCTAGCATATTCATATAGTTTTTTTCCATCAACTTTAACAGCCGAATATATTGGTACTTCTTGCATATATGTACAGATAAATTCATTAAGTGTCTTTTGTACAGTATCTTTATTTGGAATATTAAAACTTTGATTTAACACCTTTCCTGTTATATCAAGAGTATCAGTAAAAGAGCCAAATTTAACAGTCGCAGTATATTTTTTAACATCTGAAGTTATATAATTAGAAAGTTTAGTATATTTGCCTAAACATATAAGCATGACTCCTGTTGCAATAGGGTCTAATGTTCCTGTATGTCCTGCCTTTGTATTAAGTTTCTTTTGTATTTGTTCTACAACATCTCTGCTGGTCATTCCATATGGTTTATTAATAGCAATAATACCATTTATTCTATTTGCGTATTTCAAACAAAGTTCCCTCTCTTGTATCCTTAATAAATATATTATAACTTTCTAATTCTTCTCTTATAGCATCTGCGGTTTTATAATCTTTATTTTCTTTTGCTCTCTTTCTCATTTCTATTTTTTCTTTAATATATTGTTTTAGCTCTTCAGTTATATCTTCTTTTTTTAATAAATCTAAACTTAAAACTTGATCAAAGTCTTTTATAAGAGCAAGCTTACTTTTGCCAGATAAATTAGATTTTAAAACATCATAAAGAACTGTTATAGCACTTGATGTATTTAAATCATTTTCTAATGACTCTTTAAATTTATTTTTATATAATGATATATCTTCCAATGGTCCTTCTTCTTTTATTGCTTTTATTTTATTTAATAATTTATTATAAGCTTCTTTAGCATTATTCAAGTTATTATAATCAAACACTAATGTTTTTCTATAGTGTGAATTTAAACACATAAATCTAAAAACAAGTGGATTATATCCTTCAATTATTAAAGAATCAACTGTTAGGAATTTACCATTGGATTTACTCATTTTACCAGATGTATCATTTAAATGTTCTGTATGAAACCAATAATTACACCATTTATGCCCAAGATAAGCTTCAGATTGAGCAATTTCATTAGTATGATGAGGGAATATATTATCAACACCTCCACAGTGTATATCTAAGTATTCACCTAACTTATCAATAGCAATTGCTGAACATTCAATATGCCATCCTGGATAACCAAGTCCAAACGGACTATTCCATTTTAATTCTTGATCATTAAACTTTGACTTAGTAAACCATAATACAAAATCCCCTTGATTTCTTTTATTTTTATCTTCTTCTACGCTTTCCCTAACTCCTACTATCATGTCATCTATTTTGTGATTAGTAAGTTTATAATAATCATCTAGTTTGCTAATATCAAAATAAATATTGCCACCTTTTTTATAAGCATAATCTTTTTTTATTAGAACTTCTATTATTTTTATATATTTATCAATATATGTAGTTGCAGGAACAACAATATCTGGCCAGCGAATATTTAATTTCTTACAATCATTTTTAAAGGCATCTGTATATTTTTTAGCAATAGACATAACTGTAGTATGTTCTCTTTCTGCACCTTTAAGCATTTTATCATCACCGCTATCAGAATCACTAGTTAAGTGTCCTACATCAGTGATGTTCATACATCTATTTACTTTATAACCAATATATTTTAATGTTTTTTCTAATATATCTTCAGCAATATAATTACGCATATTACCAATATGAGCAAAGTGATAAACTGTTGGTCCGCATGTATACATGGTAACAATTTCCTTATTTCTTGGAACAAAATTTTCTACACTATGTGATAACGTATTATAAATTCTCATAAAAAATCACCAACCAATAATTAAATTATACTATATTTTATTAGATATTAAAATATTTTTTCATAAATATTTGTGAAAAATTTTTGAAAATGATAGTAAAAATAAGAATTAATAATTAGCGAAAATGATAGTG
>CAVFIJ010000167.1:0-6501 GCA_963622405.1 Bacteroidaceae bacterium
ATTATAACTTTAGTAAATATTTTTAGCATTTTTAGATTTTTTGACATTATATAACCCTAATAATCAAATTATATTATTGATTAAAACCTTTCTTTATTTGTTTTAATTATATAATGTGTTTATATATAGGTCAAGATATTTTTAAAACTTGCTTATACAAAAAACACCTTATAGTGTTTTAACGGTTGCTTCTGATTTTCTTTTACATTTATCATATTCATAAAATGTATTTAACAAATCATCTAATAATTCTAAATCTTCTTCAGAACAATTTTTTAATAATTCTTTTTTTAGAAGATTTTCTTTTGTAATAAAATAAGATTTTATTGGCTCTGTATGCTCTTTACTATAATCTAGATGAGGCATATCATGAGCTGCTCTAATTTCTTCATGTGGAATGTTTTTTCTAAAAATATTATTATCTTTAATATTCATAAGATTTATAAGTTCTCCATAAATAGGACTTTCGTTAATATTTTCTGCATCAAATGATAAGAGTATTCTATCAATAATTTGCTTATTAAATTTATTTGCAAGGTCAGCCTTTTGATATAATTCTAAATTAAAACTACGTAGTGGACTATTTTCATAAAGGGTATTTACATTCTCAATGATAGGCATAACTTCTTCTAAAAAATCTTTATAATATTTATGTAATAAAACATACTCAAAATTATCTTTAAAAGTTTCATTTTTGTAGTTGTCTAAATAAAACTGTATTATTTCTCCTACTTTATTAAAGGTAATTTTTTCAGTATTCTCATCCAATGAGTATTTTTTTTTAAAATAATTTACAAATTCATCTTTGGTTAACTCTTTTGTCATAATTCACCTCTTAATTTATTATACTATTATTAAAATAGATTTCAATTAAATATGTAAAGTACCTTTTATTCTTTATTTTTGTTTACAATAGTTTTCATCATGATTATCAGCTTCAAAGGTGTATTTATAATTATATTGTTTTGTATTCTCATTATAAGTAATTTCAATAACTCCCTCAAGGTTTTTTTTGCTTTCAGGATTTGATATATCACTATCTTCTAAATATTTCTTATCTAATAGATTATAATATGGTGGTTCAATATCTTCGCTTTGACATGCTTCAATATATGTTTTTTTATTACTATCATTTTTATCTATTGTCGCATTTTCATATTTACCTAAACAAAGAATAATCGCAGGACTTTCTGCATTTTCAGGTAGTTCACTATGATTATCAGTACTCCATGTTTTAGCGGCTTTTATTATGTTATTTACTTGCGTACAATAAAGGGATTTTTTAGAACTATTTATAGTTCTATTAGCAGTAAATGTTATTATAACTGTTATAAGTGCTAGTAAAATAATGATTGCTAAAAGTTCTATAAGAGTAAATCCTTTATTCATCACAATCATCCTCTCCTTTATAAGTATATACTAGTTGATTATCTTTATATTCTATACATATTTTACTATCTTTTGATAAATTAGAGCTATCAGTTAAATCTTTTACTGTATCATCTTCTAAAAAACCATCTTTTTGTAATTTTTCAATAGTTACAGAATTTGGATTAGCTTTACCATTTTTATCAACTTCTACGTTTGTTATTCCCCAGTTTCTTGCGGCACTTTCTAGTTGTTCGGTTTGAGTTTGATTTAATTTTTGCTTTGAGTTTTTTAATGTATCTGTAACAGTTGGAGTAATTACAAGAACAATAATAGCCAAAAGGGCAATCACTGCTATTAACTCAACTAAAGTAAAGGCGTTTTTCATATTATTTACTTATCCATTCTAATATTTTTTCACTAGGTATATATCCTACATTTATATTATAATTACCATCTTGTTTTAAGTGAATTAAAGTAGGAACACTCATTATCCCATATTTTTTACACAAATCCATATTTTCATCTATATTAATTTTAATTATTTGAATTTTATCTTTTATTTTTTCAAGTTCTTGTCCAAGCATTTTACATGGCCCGCACCATGTTGCATAAAAGTCAATTAATACTTCTTTATTTAAAGTTAATTTATTATAATTAGATTCATTAGCTTCTAATATATCCATGTTATTCCTCCTCGCTATATTTTTTTAAAAGTTCTTCTGCGCCTTTTATATGTAATTTATCTCTATCTAGTAATATTTGAATAGTTTTTGGTTTTACTACATCATATTTTAAGAAAAGATCTAAAGTATCTAAGTTAAATTCATTACTACTTTCAGTATTTTTATATTTTATACTTAATTCATTAAATTCACTCATTACATTTAAAGTTTTTTCAGCAAAAACAGATAAAACTGGTGTATTTTCTAAAATAGTATCTTTAAAGGTTGAACTTTGTACAAACTCATTTTCACAAAACATTGGTAAAGACATAATATAACAAGCAATAAATACTATAATGTAACTTTTTATTATACCTAAAAGTGCTCCTAAAATTTTTGATGGTATACCTAAAATTATTGTCATTGATAATATTTTTTCAAAAATACTACTAGTTATTGATAATATTTTAAGTCCTAAAGCTAAAAGTCCTAGTATTAACAAAAATGAAAACAATTCATATAAGGCAATGTTTAGAACAGAAAGTCCTTTAATCATACCCCAAAAGTCAAAAAAAGGTAAATAAGTCATCATGATTTCACTAATAGGATTTTTAAGTATAAAGGCTAAAATTGTTATAATTATAAAACCACATAAACTAATTAAACTTTTAGTAAAACCTTGTTTTAAGCCGATAACAGCCCCAAACAATATAAAAATAATAAATATTAAATCAATTATTCCCATAAATATCCTCCATAAGTATTATATTACATTTTCTTTATAAAATAAAGTTATAAATTTTAAAAATTAATAAGCTAATTGTTTAAGGCTTTTTATAAAAGTTTTACTTTTTAAATATAAACCACTATATCTTTCATAGTAATCATCTAAAAATATATTAATTTCGTTTTGTATTTCTGGGCTTATTTTAAGAGAAGATATTTTAGAAATATCTACATAAGAATACATTCTTATTAGTTTTATTGTTTTATTACTTACAATAGGTTCGTCTTTATGACAATTTTTGCATAAGTATCCACCTTTATAACTTGATAAGGTTATAATATCTTTTGTAAGGCCACATACAGCACATCTATCAATAATAGGGGCAATACCTAAATAATTAAGATATTTAAGCTCCGCTATATTCATAATATCAATAGGCGAAAAATTTTCTTCTATTTTAAGTAAAGCACTAATTAAAATAGAATATATACCTTTATCATTATTTTGTTTATATACTTGATAGGTTAATTCTAACAAATAAGAGGCATAACTAATTTTATCAATATCTGTTCTTATATTTTTAAAATAATTTATTATACTAACCTCTTTTAATAAAGAAAGCCCTTTTTCTTTATAATAAATAATAAATTTCCCATAAGTTAATTTTGTAGTTACACTTCTTAAAGGGCTTTTAGGTCTACTGCAACCTTTAGCCATAACACCTATTATTCCATATTCTTTAGTTATGATACTTAATATTTTTGAAGTATTGCTATACTTAGTTTCACTTACTATTATTCCCTCTACTTCTTGCATAATCTTCTTCCTTTATTTTTTTCATTTCTCTATACATTAAATAATACTCTATTTTCCCTGTTTTTTCAAATAATTTCCATAATATATTCATTCTTTCACCTTCTTAATTATATAATGTTCTTTATAGGTTTATTTTATTCAAAAAAAATAGGTTTAACCTATTAATTTTAATATATCATTATATGTTATTACAACCATTAAGATTAAAAGCAATATTAAACCAATAGCATTTATAATAGCTTCTGCTTTAATATTTAATTTTTTATGTGTTATTTTTTCAATTATTAAACAGAGTGCTCTAAATCCATCAAAAGCTGGGAAAGGTATAAGGTTTATAAAACCAACATTTATACTTATATAAGCCATTAAATAAAGAACATTTACAAAACCAGCAGCAGCTGCTGTACCAACAATACTATAAATACCAACTGGTCCAGATAAAGAATTTAAACTTAAAGCACCTGTAAATAAATAAAAGATAATTAATAGCATTTGATGCATAAGACTTAAAGTTTTAGTAAATGCATATTTTATTGACGCAAGTAAACCAGTTTCCATATCTTGTTTTATTTGAAAGCCATAAGAATAAGTATCATTTTCTTCATCATATGTTGGTGTCATGTTTATATTTATTAAAGAACCATCTCTATTTACACCTATTGTTATATTTTTATTTTCCTTTGATTTAGCAAGTGCTAAATATAATGAAAAGTCATCATAGTTTTTTACTTCTTTTGTTTTATTTTGATATGTTATACTTACTATTTCATCATTTTCTTCTAAACCAGCAAGAGAAGCTGCTGAAGAAGGTGCTACTACACCAACAACTGCATTATTTTGAGGTGCACCTTGAATTAAAGCAACAATAAATAATAAAATGACTGCAAGTAAAAAATTGTTAAAGACACCAGCAAGTACTATTACTAATTGTTGCCATATTTTTTTTGATTGCATTTTCTTATCTTTTGGTATAGATTTATCATCATCTACTTCTTCGCCAGCCATCTGTACATAGCCACCAATTGGAAAAAGTCTTAGTGAATATTCTGTTTCATCGTTTTTTCTTGTCCATTTTTTTAATCTTGGACCCATTCCTATTGAAAATTCATAACAATATACACCATTTTTTTTAGCTGTTATAAAATGACCAAATTCATGAAATGTTATAGTTATTCCAAGTATTAATATAAAACATATTAAAGTTATTAATATTGACATTTTGCCCTCCTTATATCAATGTTATAAAAAATACAAAACCAAGTATTACAAACATAATACTATCAAGTCTATCTAAAACCCCACCATGGCCAGGAAAAATATTTCCAAATTTATTAATACCAAAATGTTTTTTTATGGCTGAAAATACAAGATCCCCAAGCTGTCCAATTAAAGATAATATAATACACATAGAAAGTAAAAGATATATATTTATTTCACTATTAATGCAAGTATAATAAAACATACTACTTACAAATGTTCCCATAACTAATCCAATTATTAAACCTTCAACTGATTTATCAGGTAAGAGGTTTTTGCATAATTTATGTTTTCCAATTAAATAATCACTTATATATGCGAATGTATCTGTTATAATGGTGATGGTAAGTAAAAATATAAATAGTTTTAAGTCATAAGCTCTAAGCATAATAAGTAAAGCCATTGCAATGCCTAAAAACAAAATACTTCCAATCATATAAAAGGCATCTACTATACTATACTTCTTTTTATCATGATATAGAACAGTTGGTATTAGAAATAAGAGAAATAAGGCAGATAATATACGATAATCTAATGAATAGACAATATTAACTGAGCTTACATCAACTAAAATTATTAAAGAAACAAATATGTAAGAAAGTAAACTCATTATAAAAGGAATTTCTTTTTTCTTTGATATAGTATCAAGTAATTCTTTTAATCCTAGTAAACTAATTATATAAACAACTATATTAAAAATTATACCTCCCTTTAGGGTAACAGGTATTAAAACTAAAAGGGCTATACAAGCACTTATAATTCTATTTTTCATTCTTAACGCCTCCAAACCTACGGTCTCTTTTTGTATATTCTAGTAATGCTTTATCAAATTGTTCTTCATCAAAATCAGGAAACAAAGTTTCTGGGAAATAAAATTCAGCATAAGATGCTTGCCATAACATAAAATTACTAATTCTAACCTCGCCACTTGTTCTAATAAGTAAATCAATAGGTGGAAGATAATTATATAAATATTTACTATAAATATCTTCATTTAAACTGTTAATATCCAATTTACCCATTTGAACATCTGCGACGATTTTTTTAGTTGCATCAATTATTTCACTATGTCCTCCATAATTAAAACAAACATTTAATATACCTTTTTGATAACTTTTGGTTTTTTCTTGTATAGTTTCAAGTGTTTGAATAACTTTTGAAGAAAGTCTATCTTTTCTACCAGAAACAACTATTTTTATTTCCATTTCATGGCTTATTTCTAATATTTCATTTATTTTGTTTACTAGTAAATTCATAATGAAATTAACTTCTTTTTCACTTCGGTTAAAATTTTCAGTTGAAAAAAGGTAAACACTTGCAACTTTTATTCCTTTTATATATATATATTTTAAGAGTTTTTTTAAATTATTAAACCCTGCTTCATGCCCTTTGCTTCTAGATAAGCCTCTTTTTAAAGCCCACCTTCCATTGCCATCTACTATAAGTCCAACATGTTCAGGCAGTTTTATATTATTCATTTATACTTCTCCTAACTATCTTTAATAATTATAATATATTTTTAAGTTTAATACAACGAATTATGATAGTTTTTTTTACAATTTACTAGTTGTTTACTTTATGTTTTGTATTAAAATTTTAGGGTTTTTATTTATATTTATAAAGTTTATAATAAACTCCATATCCCTTTTAGAAACAGCTATACAGCCA